>JACDDS010000011.1 GCA_013816805.1 Chitinophagales bacterium
TAGGGTATTCCCGAAAATGTTTCAAATTCATTTGGAGTGATGGCTAATGCTTGCTGATCATCTTGCTAAGAGATATTTTTTTGATTCATGGAGCAGCGGATATCCTTTTGGTTTAGCAGCGAACACACTTCGTGCTGCAGTCTTTTCAACCTTGATATTTTGTGCGGAGTTTTATGCTGTCAGTCGCAGCGAGCGTTGTGGTGGCGCATGATTTTGCCTGGTGGTTTCAAAGCGTTTAGCCATCGTGACGGCATTGGCAGTATGAATGCCGAAGAAGATCCAACAGGTTTCAGTATGCGGTGAACGGGCATTGACCTTATCAAGCAAGTAGTGATTTTTTTCGTTGCCGAAGCTACCTTCCAGTTTGGTACTGCGCTCACGGTTGAGCAGTGTGCGCATGAGTGCTGCTTGTTGGATGTGTGCCGTCTCTGTTTTCCTTTTGGGATAAAGTTGGTGACAATGCCTTTGCTCTTGCAATAGGTACGATTAGCGTTGGTGGCATAGATGGCGTCGGCAGATACTTGCTTGCATTTGCCAAACAGGTCTTGGTGCATACGAATGCCCTGCTGCAGACGTGTGCCTTCGTTGAAGACATCATAACTGAGATGTTCGATGAAGCTGATGCCATCGATCTGCAGCTTGTTAACCTTGGCACCGAACTCTACCTGCTTGACCTCTTTGCCGCGAATGATCGGGCGGATGTATGATTTGCTGATGCTCACGATGCGGTCTTCAATTTTCTCTCCATGAAGTTTTTTAAACTGCTGCTCATAGAGGCGATGGATAGTTTTTAATCGCTTGCTTTTACTCCCGGAAAATATCACGCGATACTTCTCACATAGCTCACCGAGCAGTTCCAGCAAGCGGCGTAAATACTTCACGAGTCTTTGGCGCAACTTCTTCTCCCACCGCCGCGTTTTCTTTCGGCTCTTCTGGTAGGATAAAAAATCATTGCTCCTGTCAGCATAATTGTTGCGGCTGCGACGCTGATGATGCTTGCGACGAATCTGTTGCATCAATTGATGAACCGTGTTACACCCTTGCCACAACAGCTTTACATCCGTGGGGTATGCGATGCGGCTTTCGTAGCAGGTAGCATCTTGTGAGCCTGATTGTGTTTGTTGCATACAGGGCTTCCATCGCGTGGCAAATACTTTCTGCCACTTGTCAATATCCAAGTGCTGACCAAGAAAACTTCTCCATTGGCTGGGCAAATCTTTGTCGCCAATTACTTCACCTGGTTTAAGTTGTATGCCACAAAAATATTGCAGTGACCAATCGGTGTTGATCCGCTCGATGAGTTTGGCATCACTCAACTGTAAATAATGTTTGAGATACTGCAGCGCGATTCCACCTTTGGCATCCAACCACGGCTTGCGACCTAATCCACTCAATGAAGATCGCGGTGCGGGCACCAGTGCTGCTAACTTTTCAAAGGGAATACTGAGATAAATTTTGCCAACATCAGTGCCATTAAATCTTTTCTCTAAAAGTGAAGGACCAAGCTGGAACAGAAGATTTTCATACATTTGAAGTGCAAATTTGATTGCCCCAAAATTGATCACTTCGTGACTTTTTTGGGGATTTTTCTTTGCACATACTACTGTGGAATCTTTGCCAAGTACGCATTCTGCATTTTCGGGAATACCCTAGTTAAAGGTGAACAGTGAGCCTTCGATTCTTCTGTTTGTTCACTGAATAGACTAAATAGTTCCCTGCTTAATTTCCTTTGTAAGCCGCAAACAAGCAACAGCGTAAGACTTCTGCCAAGGTTTTTTACAGAATTTTCATGGAAGAATTCCTCAGGCAACTAACCAGGTTTAAAATGCGGGTTATAATGTATATTCAATCAGAACGACTGCGTATGCGGCAATCCCCTCATTTCTTCCTACATAACCCAGCTTCTCATTGGTAGTTGCTTTAATCGAGATACAATCCTCATATAATCCTGTAACCTCTGCCAGAGATCGCTTCATGGAAGGTATGTAGGAATTTATCTTCGGATGCTCCAGGCAGACAGTTGTATCAAGGTTTCCCACCCGATATTTTTTTTCAGCAAGCAATTCCACAACCCGCTTCAATAAAATTTTGCTATCAATATTTTTATACTGCAGATCTGTATCAGGAAAATGAAATCCGATATCTCCCAGCCCTGCAGCGCCCAATAAGGCATCACAAATGGCGTGGATCAAGACATCGGCATCAGAATGCCCTACCGCTCCTTTGGTATGGGGAAGTTTCACTCCACCCAAATAAAAGTCATTTCCCTCAGCTAAAGGATGCACATCAAAGCCAAAGCCAATCCTGAATGGTGACAAAAAAATAATTTAATAACCCGTCTAATCCTGCTCTGAAGGTGGTGTTTCCTGCTGTGCGCCTTTCAAATTGTTAAAGTCAAACAATAAAGAAAAACGAAGGGTATTATCTAATGGATTCTTTTGGCTGGAAGTAGGTACCAAATAGGAAAAATTAAGGCCGAAGACATTATACTTTATACCTAAACCAGCTGTGAGGAACTGCCTGCCTCCTTTATTCTTGCTTTCGAAAAAGTATCCCGCCCGCACACTGAACAAGCTTTTATACCAGTATTCTGCTCCGCCTTGCACATCAATCTCCTGCATTTCTTCACTAAAACCTCCGGGAGCATCTCCAAATGATTTAAAGATGCCTGATATAACACCTACATTTCTGAAGTTGCCGGACGTATCCGGTGTGGGAACAAGCAATTTATTGAAATTAAGATCGAGTGACAATTTATTATATTCATTAAAGTCAAACGATACATCTCCACCTAACCCCAGGTTTGTTGGAATAAAGTCCTTATTCTCCGCAGATTCTGTATAGGTAATTTTATTACCGATGTTTGCAACAGTTGCCGCAATATTATAACTGCCTTTAGTGGTACCGAACTGAGCATTATGAGTATAAAAAAATGATATATCTGCTTTTACTGCTGTGCCCGCCTTAATAGGAACATTACTTACTGCAAAACCGGCCGCAAGGTTAGAATAGATAAATCCAAGATTCAGGCCTGTTCCAAAGTGATCTGTCAGTTTTCTGGAATATCCAGCATCAATAGCAAATTCTTTAGGGTTGAAATCGCCCAGGGTTTGACCGGAAGCATTTGTAAAGGTGATACTTCCCAGTGAAAAATAACGAAGGCCAAAAGATATTGCCGAGTTAGGATCAACTTTATAATATCCTCCTAAAGTTGCGAGGTAGATATCATTAACCAATTCACGTAGCCAGGGGGTATACGTAGCCGACAACGCCAGATCCTGCTGAGCAAAAGGCAGCTTCGCACCGTTCCAAAATATAGCATTTGCATCCGGTGAAAGAGCAAGCCCTGCATCGCCGATGGCAGCCGATCGGGCATCGGGAGCTATTCTTAAGAATGGAACAGCGGTATTAATAGTGTTTACACGGCCATCCAGCGAATCGGCAATACTCGGGGTTTGCGCTTTAACATAAGATGATATCAGAATAATAATTGTAATAACTGCAATAGAAGCCTTTCGAAATAAAGATATTGTATTCATTAAAATGGAGTGAGATGAAACTGAATGAGAAAACAAAAATATTTTTTTATTTAAGAATGACCAATTTTTCATACCTATCAGCCTTGAAACCATTTGCAGCTCTTACCGAAAGCTTATAAACATATACTCCCTTTCCTATAGGATCGCCGTAATCGTCCTTGCCGTCCCAGTAGATTCCATTCACCCGGTAACCGCCTTCAGCATCTCCAACGCCAAAACCCGAACCGGAAGTATTTACAGATTGGGGAACAATTGCCTGTTGCATGGTTTTTACCAGCTTCCCTGAAACCGTATAAATCTGAATCATAACATTAAGCACCGCACCCGGCATATTGTGCTCAAACATAAATTCAGTACGAGTAGTAAAAGGGTTCGGATAGTTCAGCACGTGCGCTAAGGCCATTGAGGCAGATGTAGAAACCACAAACTGTGTTAATGCCTGGGAAGAATTATTATACACATCCCAGGCCTTAACATTTAGTGTATGCACGCCTTCCGCCAGGCTGGTTAAAGGATAACGCACTTCCCCTGATTGGTAGCTGTCTAAATCGGTTGAATAAAAATTGTTCATGTCCAAAGTATTCTTAGTATCATTATCGAGCACAGCAGTTATATCGTGGCCAATACCAGTACCGACTGTATTAAGCCCGCTTGAATCGATCAACTTAACCAGGATCGTCGGGTTTGGATCTGTAATCCCGCCAAATACAAAGCGTTCGTCATTCATATATACTTTAACCTGCGGTCCTGAAACGTCATGTGCTACCGAGTCTGATATCCCCCCTATCACAATATCATTCTTATATCCTGAAGCATCTATAACACCGTTATCGGCATAGTAGCTGATTTTTCCGTAACCGAACTGATAAGAAATATCTTTCGGCACAATAAAAGAAAAACTAAAAACCCCATTGCGAACGCTTGCCTTACCATTATAGATCACGTTCTTTTGTAAAACAAAGCTTCTTACATAGCTTGCTTCGTCGTTAGCCAGGGTCTGGTAAAGCTGCGGCTTATCATAAATAGTTGGAAAAATAACGCCATTAAAGTCCTGCATTACATTACCGTTAAAATCATTTATGGTTCCGCTTACCGTAACCTTTTGAAGCGCTTTCATGGTATCAGGAACTGATGTTAGGGTTTTACCTTCAATGGCTGTAGTGTTTATATTGTATTGCGGGTAATCCAAAGTAATGGCAGGATCCCCTATAAGTGTGAACTTCCTGTTATTGGTATCACCGCTGATCTTGTTTTTGCCTCTCCTGAATACTTCGCCCAAAGGTGGAATAATACCGTTTTTTGCTACAAACACATTATCCATAAAGGCCTGATTCATCAATTTATTTGCAGATGAATACACCAGGCGAACGGTAGTTACCAATGCAATGGCACCTCCTTTTGCATTTAAAAGCAGCTGCTCTCCTGCCGATACTATGGACGGATTATCATACACTGTAAAATCGCAGGTGGCGGTTACAAACAGGGTAAGCTTATTTAAATTCGTGTAATTCTGAATCTCTGTAAGATTCATGATGCGCTCATGCCCTAGTCCGCCGGTGCCTCCATGACCAACATAATTAAACAGAAGGGTGCCCCCGTTAATTTGATTATTTATTGCAATGTTGACCTCAGGATAACGTGCTCCTCCCGGAATTTGCACTTGCTTATACGCATCTAAATAGATCTTATCGATGTTATACACCGGGTGAGCATTGCCCGTATTTGTTGCGATCTCATCACAGTCATTTATGTGCACATCATTATCTTCATCATCTGCAACAAAGGTGAGCACATTGCGCCAGTTTCCTAAAGATTGGGGAGCCGCATAGATTTTTATTTTATTTATTACAACAGATGCCTGGTCAGTATTGTTAACCGGAAGCCGGCCTATCGCAATATCCACTTTTGCTGCCGGATCGAGAATGTTTCCCCCTTCGGTTACATCTAATAATCCGAAAAAATCGTCTGATACAAAGGAGCTGGTAGGGCTTAAGGAATTGGAGCTCTCGTAAGCAGGAATTAAGCTGCTATTTCCGGGTATATTTTCCTTATTATCATAGGAACCATCTCCAAAAAGAAGCAGGTATTTGGGCATTAATACCGAATCACCATTAGCCCGAACGTAAAACATTCGTATGAAATCACGAATAGCAGAAAGGTCTTTTGCCCCTGCTGAAAACTCATTATATATCTGCTCCACTGAAACTACATTCACGGATTGGCTGAATTGATTCCGGTGGAAATTTCCCAGGTCTTCTGCCGAAGACCTTAACAGGTCGGGGGTAATAATAAACAGGTCAGACTGGCTAAGAGAATGCAAGTCCTGGTTTAATATTTTGCCTGCTATTTCAGGCACCATACCTTCACTATTTGAAAAAATTACAAATTCATGAAGCGTGTCAGTAGCTACCGTAAACTGGCTCTGGTTACCTGTGAAATTCATGGATTCACTCACGACATTAGTAGACTTGGTAACATCCCACGTTAATAAATTACTATTTGTATTGCTGATAGTGAATTGAGATACTTTTCCTATACCCATGGATGCAGCACTCCTGAAATTCATTTGCGAGCCATTCCACGAAAGGTTACTCACAACGTTAATCTCAATATAATCGAGATACCCAACAGCATCCTGAGAATTCTTATTATAATCCAGTTTTACTGTAAGCGTACCCGGGGCAGGATAAAATACAGATTGCAATACAGAGCCATTTGCATATCCGCAAGTATAATCGGCGCATACCGCTGGAATGGATTGGGCAGCTATTAAGCTTTGGCCATTTACAGATAGGGCAAAGCTATTGCTGGCATATATACTTCTGGAGGCTACGCTGGCGGTTACCGTGCCCTGTGAGCCTGCAACAATATTTGGAAAAGTAAAGGGAACGGATACCGCAGTCTCAAAATCAAATTTTTCGCCAAACCATTGCCTTCCACTTTGAAGGAGATTTTCCAGATCCAATTCATGAAAAGCATAATCATCAAAGGTATTTACAGCAAAATTACTGGCTTCACCTGAACTGTAATCCTGCACCCGTTTTCCGGCGCCCAAATCAGTAGTAATAAAATAATAGGTACTCTTGGAGTAAAGATTAGAGATATGACTGAAGCGCTTTAAGGCTGCATCATATTTCCACCTGTCCGGACTCTGTCCGTAAAACAATACGTAATCGCCATCATCAAACTTCCCATCTTCTTCACCCACTACTTTTATAGCATTCTCCTGCAAATCATCATAACGAAAGAAACTATTTGGCTCAGGTAACATGCCACCGCCGTTTCCATAAATACGAATGTTGCGCGGATCAATTGATGTTGTACTGATTCCCAGGGTTTGCAGGAATGACTTATCTATCTTGTAAATACCATCCTTACCTACAGCTATTTTATACCATGTTCCAGTTGCCAATACGGAGTGGGCAACATAAGAATTGGTGCTTCTTAAGGAAGTACCGGCTTCCGGGGTTACGGTTAGTGAATAACTGAATGAAACCAGCCTTTCAACAATTCCAGTAGCAGGATTTCTCCGGAAAGGAAGAATGGCAACCAAAGCAATAGGTCTGGTGCGTTCAAATCCATTATTTACCGTTATAACCGGTGTATTTTTAATCGGATCGAAATCTTTTCCCGTGAATCCTTTTAACTGCGTGTTTACCAGAGCATATACAGCATTGTAAAGCGTAACATTCACCTTTCCAGGCAAAGAAAGGCGGATTGATGCCTCAAAAAGCGGCAGACGGCCAAATTCATTTTCATGGTAAACTGCACCTTCAAAATAAAATGCATTATATATTTTATAATCGGAAAACTCTGATTTCAACAGCGTATCTGACCAGAGTAATTTTTGCGAATAGGAATTTACCTGGCTATAGGAAGAATAATAAATAAGCAATGCAATAATGAGAAAGGAGTACTTCTGCATGAAGAGATTTGTATTAATTAAATTTCATATCAGGGATTCTTAAAAAAATATCGTTCTTTAACGTATTATACTAAAGTTTATTTTTCAGCGTAGTCTAACCACAATTAAACTCAATTGCTGCAGTGAGAAGGATCGCAATATTAGCTATTATTTTATCGGGTCTCACAAAAATACAGGCTCAGGATGTAGTATTCAGTCAATTCTATAATACTACGCTTTATCTGAATCCGGCGTTCGCCGGAATAAGCGGAGGCCCCAGGCTTACCGCGTTATACCGCAACCAATGGCCTTTATTAGGAAATGCCTATTCCACCTATTTAGTTTCATATGATCAGTTTTTAAATCAGATTAACAGCGGTGTAGGCGCCATAGTTTCATCAGATGTACAGGGCGGTTTTTATTACACGAATAGCATTACCGGGATGTATGCCTATCAGATACAACTGAATGAAAATTGGGCGATAAATGTGGGACTTCAGGCAGCTTTTATGCAGAAAAGAATACAAACGGACAAATTGGTTTTTGCTGAAAATATTAACCTTGGAAATGGATCTGTCAACAATTTTCCCAGTAAGGATATTCCGGATAATCCTACCCGATCATTTGCTGACTTTGGGGCCGGTGCACTTTTTTTCAGTAAAAAAGTTTTTATCGGTTTTGCAGCAAAGCATCTTTCGCAGCCAAATGAATCTTTTGATAATACATTGCCGGAGCATTTGCCTATTTGTTATGATGCAAATGCAGGGATAGAGCTGCGCTCCGGCAACTACAGCTCTTCATCCTTTTTTTCGCCTAATATCATGTACGCTCAGCAGGAATTTTTTAAACAGGCAACAGGCGGCTTTATCACAGGTATAAATGTTTTTTATGCAGGTTTATACTACCGGTATGCTTTCGGAAAAAACAATGCAGCCTCTGTTCAGTCAGATAGCATTAAAGCCAGCAACTCATCCGCCTTTATCCTTCTCGCAGGATTACAAAAAGGGATCTTTAAAATTGGTTACAGCTATGACATAACCCTTGGCGGGTTAAGCGGAACAGGAGGAAGCCATGAAATTTCTGTTACACTCAATTTTAATGATTCGAAAAAATCCAGGGAAAAAAACCAGAGGAAAAAGCTTACCGAGTGTCCTAAAATGTTTTAATACCCGCAACCACTGTGTTTTTGGGCAACTGAAATACATCAGAATTCCATTATTGCCTTATTCTTACTGAATCAATTAATCAGGTTTTCGCTTGCACTAAATCAATTACTTTTGCGTTAATCCCTTCTACATTTTACAATTACTTAAGACAAACATGCTAAAGCATTCATTTTTTTTATCAGGACCAATAATGTTAACAGCGGTAGCTTGCCTGTTCATTTTGAATTCCTGCAAGAATGAAAAATCTACCGCTACAGGATGGAACTATAACGATTCTAAGTGGGGAGGATTCGAAGAACATAATTATAAAGGACAGGAAAACGGTCCTAATCTAGTGCTCATATCCGGCGGCTCCTACGTAATGGGCAATACTGAGCAGAACATAACTTACGATTACGATAATGTACCGCGTAAAGTAACGGTTGCTTCTTTTTATATGGATGAAACGGAGGTAGCAAATATTCACTATCGCGAGTATTTATTCTGGCTAAATCGAATTTTTGGGGCTGACTTTCCTGAAATTTATCGGCGTGCTTTACCCGATACCATGGTTTGGCGTGATGAGCTGGCTTATAATGAACCATACGTAGATTACTACTTCCGCCATCCTGCCTATAATAATTATCCTGTGGTAGGTGTTACCTGGGTGCAGGCCAATGAATACTGCAAGTGGCGAACGGACAGGGTTAACGAAGGCATCCTAATGCGCGAAGGAATTCTGGAAAGAAACCCGAACCAGGTAGATGCTGATAACTTCAATACCGGATCTTACCTTATTGGGCAATACCAGGGTACGGTTAAGAAAAACTTAAAAGATTACAGCCCAAATGGCACGGGTGAAAGACCAGTAAGAGTAGAGGATGGAATTTTGCTGCCGGATTACCGGCTCCCAACCGAAGCGGAATGGGAATATGCTGCATTAGGATTGATCGGCAATAGCGCATATAAAGGCGAAGAAATTATTACCGATAGAAAGATATATCCATGGAACGGCAAAAACCTCCGGGATCCCTATCATAATAGTGCACAGGGAAAATTTCTGGCAAACTTTAAAAGAGGAGGTGGTGATATGATGGGTATTGCAGGAGGCTTAAATGATAATGCTGACATTCCCGGGGAGGTTACATCCTTTGTACCTAATGATTTCGGGTTGTATAACATGGCCGGTAATGTGAGTGAGTGGGTGGCGGATGTATATCGGCCTACCACCTTTTATGATGCAAGTGATTTTAACCCTTTTCGGGGAAATATCTTCATGAAAGATTCTCTGGATGCAGAAGGCACCCATGTAGATAAGGATTCTATGGGCCGTGTTGTGCGGATTCCGGTTTCTGATAAGGAAAGTGCTAATCGCCTGAACTACCGCCGTGGAAACGCGATCAATTTTATGGATGGAGATACGATGTCTGATGCCACATATAACTACGGAGTTACCACGCTTATAAATGATAATGCACGGGTTTACAAAGGCGGCTCCTGGAATGACCGGGCCTATTACCTCTCACCAGGCACCCGCAGGTTTTTAGATGAGAACCTGGCTACAGCAACCATTGGCTTCCGATGCGCAATGGTTCGGGTAGGCAGCCCTGCAGGAAATAAAATCCCATCCGGAAATAAAATAAAGGAGTTCAAAACCAGGTAATATAATCCTTTAAATGTCCAGATAAAAAGAGGCTGCTTGAACAGGCAGCCTCTTTTATTTTCCGGGATCTTTATCGCACTCCTGGAAATGAACTGGCCATAAAGGTCAATTACCTTTTATCTAAATAAATTTCCTGACTAGAGTTTCTGCTCCGCTTTTCAGCAGTATTATATATAAACCGTTTGGAACAGCAGGATCCATGTTTATTTCTTCTTCAATACGGTTTTGATTTTTAATACTGATGCGGAATAAAATACTTTACCCACTAAATTAACCATTTGGACACTGCACGACCTTTCAGAATTTTCATCGAATTGTGCACTTAAAAAAATATGATCGCCGGCAGGATTTGGATAAATAGTAAAGCTTGCTCTAAAAGCATTGTAAGAAGCATAATCTTCTCCTTTACAGTTACTAACTACGCTTACGGTATCTACAGTGCGATGCTAAGGGAGAGAAGAAATAAACAAAGTACGCTTTCCGAAAGCCTAATACACGTTCCTGAAACATTAGTAAAAATTAATGATTAACTTATAAGGGGTACGGTGTTTACTTATGGGAAATAAAAGGTTTAACTCCATTTAACCATCTCATAATCATATATATAGATGTAATAATAAACTTATAATTTTTTTTAATTTTTATATTTTTTTTTATCTAGCAGAAAAGACGCTCTCATTTTTTGGTAATGAAGAAATTAATTTCTGAAGCCTGCTCCAACAGGAATAAATAAGGTTAGGTTATCAAAAAATAAGAAGAACCTCTTTCAAGGCCCTCTTTACGTTGCTACTTCCTGCTTACAATAAATTTTTTTATATAAACGTCTTCGCCATTTTTAATATAAACCAAATAAATCCCTTCCGATACTTCGGGGCTGATCTGAATTTCCGTATCCATTTCATCTCCTATAAATGCCACTGCAGTCGAGCTTACTGTTACTCCAATAAAATTTTTGATCTCAACAAGGCATAATTCTTCCTTTGGTTGTTTAAAAGAAACATGAATATTAAGGAGATCCTGTGCCGGATTTGGAAAAAGGGACAGTTCTCTAAATTCACCATTAATTATATTAGAATCATCCTCCCTGCAATTACTGGTGAGTGTAATGGTATTGGAAGTATTTATGCATCCGTTGCCATCCGTAATAAGGCAGGCATAATTACCGGAAGATGTCGCTACGTAGGTGGACAATATAGCGCCGGATATATTAGTCTCATTTTTTTGCCACTGATAATTATAACCCACATCAACAGAAGCAGTTAAAAGTTTTGTAGCTCCCTTGCAGATATTGGTTGATCCTGAAAGTGAAATTTTAGCTTTCGGAAGTTTCCAGACAATGATGGTTAGCGGATCAGAGGTATTCTGACATACAGCATCCAATATTTTAACCGTGTAATTGCCTGACGATAAAGGCGTATAGGTTTTAGCTATAGCACCGCTGATATCCTTACCGTTTTTTTCCCATTGATAACTGTAACCAGCAACACTTGATTTTAACACGCTCGGTGCAATACCATCACAATAAGACGGCGGGCCCGATAAAATAACCTTAGGCTTGGGAAGGGTGCTTGCAGAGATTATAATGGCATTCGAGGTTCCGGTACATCCGTAATCTCCGGTTGCCGTTACTGAATAAGTTCCGGCATCGGCAGTCTTCAATACTTTACCGGTTTTTCCTGAAGACCAAACATAATTTTTATATCCATCATTTGCCGTAAGCGTTTCCTCTTCACCTGAACATACTGTTAATGGACCTGCGGGCGTTACGGTAATTACCGGTAACGGATATATGGTTATATTCTGAGTATCGGAATTCGCTTTGCAGCCATATTCATCCGTTATAGTAAGCCAATAATTTCCGGAGCTTGTTACCTTTAAAAGAGAAGAGGTTGCCCCTGTATTCCACAATAAAGAATAACCTGTAAGATCACCCGGGTCCAGTGAAATTGGTTTACCCTGACAAGCCGATTTACTTCCGTCTATTTTTATTTTAGGTGATTTTGGCAAGGGATTAACGGTAACCATTACCGTATCAGCGGTAGCATATCCATTGGTAATATTACGCACCCTCACCCAATACATGCCTGAAGATTCTACAGTAATATTCTTTGTAGTTTGCCCGGTAGACCATTCGTATTCTGAATAACCACTGCTGGCCTTTAGTAACACAGATTCACCCTGGCATATGCTGACCGGACTTTTTGGTGAAATACTGACCTGGGGGGGTGGGGGAGCCGGAATACCGCTTCCCGATATTCTTAAAACAGAATAGGGTTCGAGAGTAACCAGGGTGTCCGCTGCCTTTATTTTTTTGGTAGTATAAGTTAGTTCAGGCTCAGAGGCAATATATTCCATAGGATCGCCCGCATATTTCTCCTGAGTGCCTCCATTTGGAAAGAGATCTTTTATATTTATTTTATAAGAAGAATCTGAAACATTTACTACCAGCAGATCGGCTGTTTTATCATCTGTCAGAAACCAACCCAGAACCGTTTTATAGGTTACCATTTCACCATCGTAATTAAAAGTTAACACAGGGCACTTATCAAATACAAGAGGAGAAGCGTATTTCTTGTTTTCGATAGCCTTGCCTATTAGTTGCATTACGGATCCGCCTGCAGTTAAATCCCAAGCCACAGTAGGCTTTGGATGAGGTGGCGGAATATAACCATCCTTTCCACCGTAGTTGAACCCTTTGGTATTATCGAAATAGGAGCCGTGAACAGCAGAGCCCACGGTTTCAAAATCATGGAGGTTCGTAATTCTCCAGTCATTTAAAAACATCAATGTGTATTCCGCCAAAAATAATCCATGGGCCCATGTACCCTCTACCGGCCGTTTGGTATCCGTAAGGTTATACTCTGTAATCCATACCTGGTCCCACGGTCGAAGGATAGATAAATCTTCTGTAGCAAGAATATCCCAGGCTTCATTTGGGCGATAGAACATTTCAGGCAGATCACTTGATAGAAAAGGCAATCCAAGTGAATCTATAAGGGAATCACCCGAAGCAGCTGAATAGTAGCAATGGTACGTTATAACATCCTCGTGCTTCAAAGTGGTAAACATGCTTTCATCCCATGTCTGTCTTCGGGTGGCGGATGTTTTATTGAATGCGCCAACTGCTCCGATTTTACATTGGGGAAAGTAATGATGGATGGTATCTATCCATTGCGTACATACTGACCCATAAATGGCTGCAGTAGGAAAAACTTTATACGCGACGCTGTCATCCGGGGTAGGATCCAGGAAGAATTCATTTCCCAGCTCCACATATTTAACAGGCAATCCTATTGAATCAGCATGTTTAAGCATGGCTACCTGGTCCGCAAGAGTGGAAGTAATCATGTTTACCACAAACAGTGGTTCCGCATTCGCAGAATCCAGAAATACCTTTAAGCTCTCAAGAGTGTTTGGCTTCTTCACCTGTTTTTGATGCTTCATAGGAACAATGGAAGAATCTAAAAACCATCCTGTATGCCAGTCCCACCAGTTAGCAATACCCCCGCCTGGATACCGGTAGACTTTCCCATGAAGTGCCCCTACATGTGTAAGCAGGTTATGGTTAATAATAGACATGCCATCTTCGGTAGTGTTGGTAGCATTGTAGCCTATAAAGGTGGGATCTAAAGGTGTACGTGTTGTTAAAGCCGGAGTGATTAAAGGCGGTTGAGTCTGAGCATATCCATTGGAATAAAAAATCAGGAAAAAAATAAAATAGAGTTTTCCCGAAGCGTTAGTAACGTTTCGCAGCATCCTAGAGATTTTGAGTTAACTGTTTTGGGGTAGGTGTTTGGTTCTTAGCAGTAAAAAAGGATTAACCCCTTTTAATCCGTTTATAATCAAATATATATAAGTCACAGAAAAGTCAAAATTTTTTTTATTTTTTAACTCTGTGCATTTTTAAAGTACGCCGTTCCTTATTCCTCTACTCGCTAATAGATCTATTTTTTTAAATCCATATTAAAAAGAATGATTAAATTACAATCCAAAAAATAGATTGGAATACAATCATGTTTTTAAATACTGATAAGACTATTATTCATATGGATCTGGATTGCTTCTTTGTTGCGGTCTCCAGGCTCATGAATCCTGCATTAAATAATAAGCCGGTGCTTATAGGCGGCAGTAGTGGCAGGGGTGTGGTGGCAGCGTGTAGCTATGAGGCACGTAAATACGGTATTCATTCGGCCATGCCTATGAAACTGGCCAGAAGATTATGCCCGGAGGCATTAATTGTGCATGGAGATTATGAGATGTATACTAAAAAGTCAGATGAGGTAACGGAGATTATCCATGAGCAGGTGCCGGTTTATGAGAAATCATCGGTGGATGAATTTTATATAGACATGACGGGCATGGATCGTTTTTTTGGCTGCTATCGCTGGGCGCTGCAACTATGGGAGAAAATTAAGAAAGAGACGGGACTGCCCAGCTCCTTCGGATTGTCAGTTAATAAAACCGTTTCTAAAGTAGCAACGGATGAAGTAAAGCCGAACAATAATAAAAAGGTGGACCGGGGCACTGAAAAGGAATTTTTAGCTCCGATGTCGGTAAATAAAATTCCGATGGTAGGTGAAAAAACATACTATACGTTACGGCAGATGGGCATTGAAAAAATTTATACCCTTCAGCAGATGCCGGTGGAATTGATGAAAGATGTGCTGGGAGAAAACGGTGTTACTATCTGGCAGAAGGCAAATGGCATCGATGATAGTCCCGTAATTCCCTACAGCGAGCGTAAATCTATATCCTCAGAAGAAACCTTTGATCAGGACACTATTGACATAGTGAAGTTAAAATCACTGCTCATCACTATGACGGAGAAGCTGGCCCTGCAGCTGCGGAACGAAAATAAGCTGACCGCATGCGTAACCGTAAAGATCCGCTATTCCAACTTCGATACGCATACCATGCAATGCCAGGTGCCGTACACCAACTGCGACCACCACCTTATTTTAAGAGTGAAAGAACTGTTTGACAAGCTTTATAACCGGAGAATGCTGATTCGCCTGGCAGGCGTACGGTTTAGTCACCTGGTGGGCGGTGGTTACCAGATTAACCTGTGGGAAGATTCCGAAGAGATGATACAACTCTACCAGGCCATGGATAAAATACGCAAAAGATATGGTGATAATGCCGTACAGCGCGCGGCAGGGCTTGGATTTCATTTACGTGATTTTAACCCATTTAATGGAATACGTAAGAGTGTGGCGGAAGGCGAGAATAAGAAGGGATAGAGATGGCCTGAATTTTAAAAAATCTTATTATGTTTTGTTAACAGCTATTACTTCTACTGCAAAAGATTATTTCGGTAAGTTTGACAATATATCCTTTACCAAATGCTGATAGCAAAAAAAAATCAGGGTATAGCCGCTTCTGATATTAGCTGATTTAAAAACACATCCACCGGCATTTGGCCCTTATCTCCCTCACCATGCTTTCTTACACTCATTTTTTCTTCCTGCTCTTCTTTGTCACCAATTATCAGCATGTAGGGAATCTTCTTCATTTCTGCATCTCTGATCTTTTTTCCAATCTTTTCTGCGCGTTCATCGAGTTCCGCCCGCAGGTTATGCTTACGTAAAAGGTCTAATAATTTTTTACCATACATTGTATGCCGGTCGCTAATGGGCAAAATAGCTACCTGCCTGGGCGCCAGCCATACCGGAAAGTTGCCTGCATAATGCTCAATTAAAAATCCGATGAAGCGCTCATGTGTTCCCAAAGGTGCCCGGTGAATAACGATTGGCGTTTCGGATTCGTTGTTCTTATTCTGAAAAGACAGATCGAAACGTAATGGTTGTGCGAAATCAACCTGGTTTGTTGCTAAAGTAAATTCTCTTCCAATAACACTCCAGACCTGAACGTCTATTTTAGGTCCGTAGAATGCAGCTTCATCAGCTACTTCTACATGGGGAATATTTGATTCAATTAATACTTTGCGAACCATATCCTCAGTCTTCTTCCATAATTCGGGCATGTCCAGATATTTCTTACCCAGCCGTGCAGGATTATGGGTGGAAAAACGCATTTGGTATTTTTCAATCCCGAAAATTTTAAAATACTTCAGGTACATCTCATTTACTGCCTTAAACTCACTTTCAAACTGCTCTTCGGAGCAATAAATATGGCCATCATTTATCTGGAGGCAACGTACGCGCATAAGTCCAAAGAGCTCGCCCGACTGTTCATAGCGGTAGCACATTCCATATTCCGCCAGCCGAAGCGGAAGGTCTTTATAACTACGGGGGGAAGCAGCATAAATTTTATGGTGATGAGGGCAATTCATAGCTTTCAGGTAATACTTAATTCCTTCAAGTTCCATTGGCGGGTACATGGAATCGGCATAGTAAGGCAAGTGCCCGCTCTTTAAATACAGGGATTCTTTTGCAATGTGAGGAGTTTTTACACGGGCATAGCCCCCCTCAGCTTCAGTCTTTTTTGCGAGTGCCTCCAGTTGCTCAATCAAAATGCCACCATTAGGCAGCCACAATGGAAGTCCCGGTCCTACATCATCATCAAAAATGAAGATTTCCAGATCCTTGCCTATTTTCCGGTGATCACGCTTCCTGGCTTCTTCAAGCGCCGTTACATAATCATCAAGCTCTTTTTGTTTTGGAAAAGTGATACCATAGATGCGGGTGAGCTGCTTGTTCTTCTCATCACCCTTCCAGTAAGCTCCTGCTATATTTGTGAGCAATATTGCTTTTATAAAGCTTGTATTGGGAATATGAGGCCCTCTGCACAAATCAATAAAATTTCCCTGCTGATAAAAAGTGATCTCGCCGTCATTCAGCTCATAAATGGTTTGCACTTTATACTCATCTCCTTTTTCCTGAAAATATTTTAATGCTTCTTCTTTTGAAACTTCCCTGCGGATATAATGATTATTTTTTGCCGCGAGCTCTTTCATTTTTTGTTCTATCTTCCTTAAATCTTCAGGCTTTATTTCTCTTCCTCCTAAATCAATATCATAATAAAATCCATTTTCAACGGGTGGGCCATATCCGAACTTTATCCCGGGAAAGTAAAATTCCAATGCCTCCGCCATCAGATGTGCAGAGGAATGCCAGAAAGTGGCTTTTCCTTCTGAATCATCCCAGGTCAGCAACTTTAAAGTCGAATCCTGGTTAATAGGTCTTGTTGCATCCTGCACTTTGTCATCCACCTTTGACACTACTATTTTTCTGGCTAATCCTTCGCTAATAGACTTTGCTATATCAAGTGAAGTGATTCCTTGTTCATATTCCCTGATTGTACCGTCGGGAAATGTAATCTTAATCATGTTGACAGATTAAATATTTACCTGGTTATATTATTTAATTCTTTTTGGGCAGGCTCATATTCTGGTTTCAGGGTTATTGCCTGACGGAAATCATCGATGGCATCCTCTTTCCTGCCTTTTTGTAATGAACACAAACCTCTGTAATAGTAGGCTTCAGCATACGCCGGCGAAACCTTTATTGCAAGGTCGAACATGCGGTATGCCTTATCTATTGAATCCTGATTTATAAAAATAAAACCCAGGTTAAAATATGCATTCTGGTACTGGGGATCAATCATAATTAATCTGTGGTAAATGTCTTTTGCTTTTTCATATTCTTTCCTCTCCTGGAAAAATTTCCCTTTGTCATAATAGGCCTCAGTGCTTGAACTGTCGATCCGGATTGCATTATCAAAATATTGAGGAGCCTGCCCGCCAGGCTGGTGCATAGAAAGTAACCCTAATTCCATGTAAGCATCATAAAAAGCAGGATTAATAGAAACTGCATTCTGAAATGCTGCAAGGGCATGAGTGGTGTCGCCCATTTCTTTATAATTCATTCCCCTTATAAAATTTATTTCAGGATTGTTTTTATTTATTTTTTCTAAGTTCTCTAATTGCTTTAATGAATTCGTATAATTTTTTTCATAAAAATAAACTTTACTCATTCTCATCAGCGCTTCTTCATTTTTTGGATCGAATTTTAAAACAGAATTAAAGGCACTCAGCGCACCACGCACATTGGCACCCTTCAAATATATATCCCCTATTGAAAAGTAGTATTTTGTATTGGATGAATCCAGGGCAATTGCTGTAGAAATATCATTAAAAGCTGCACGGATAAAGTTTGCCTGCATCAGTATATTGCTCCTCGTAAAATAATTTTCTGCACTCTTTGGATCTTTTGAAATCTGCTCAGTAAGCACCTTTACCTGCGGATCACCCAGCGCTTTTTTAATGAGTGAATCCTGCTCTTTGCTTTGCACATTTGCGACCGGGTGCTTGCATGAAAACAGGAAGGATAACCACAAAATGAGCAGCAGCCAATATTTTCTCATCACCCAAAATTAATAATTACCGAAGCGAAATGGTGGAATAGCAAGCAAGCTACCAATGGATTCAGTATTATCGTTGGAAATTGAATTTTGGTTTTCTGTAACATCTGATTTTTGAGAGAGATAGACTTATCACTACATTAACTTATAAATTGTAGATGGCAGAACAATCTGATAGCTAAATTACCCTCATCAGAAACAGCTATTTTTGATAGCTTTATTATAGTCTCTTATGAAAAAGCATAATTATGCTGTGATATTGGCAGGAGGTATCGGAAGCCGTTTCTGGCCTTTGAGTAAATCGCGTTATCCAAAGCAGTTCATTGATTTTCTGGGAACAGGAAAGTCTCTGATGCAGCTTACCTATGAGCGTTTTATCCAATTTTTTCCGGCAGAAAAGATATTTATTATCACGAACGAGGCTTACAAGGACCTTGTGAAACTCCATATTCCTCAGGTAAAAGAGGAAAACTTACTACTGGAACCGGCAAGAAAAAATACAGCGCCGTGTATTGCTTACGCCGGTCATAAGATTTTATCGCTGGACACAAACTCAAATGTGGTAATTGCACCTTCAGATCACGTGATCCTTAATGAGGCAAAGTACCGCGAAGCCATTGAAAAAGGTTTGAAGGTTGTCGAAAAAAAAGATCTGATTATTACATTAGGTATACCTCCTACCCGGCCTGATACGGGCTACGGTTATATTCAATACATGGATGAAAAAGGAGAGGATGGCGTATTTAAGGTAAAAACGTTTGTAGAAAAGCCACCTTTTGACATTGCGACTACCTTTTTTCAAAGCGGCGATTTTTTATGGAATGCCGGCATTTTTATCTCCAATGTTAGAACCTTATTAAATGCCTTTCATCACTTTCTTCCTGAAGTGAATGATAACTTTAAAGAGGGTAAAAAAGTATACAACACACCTGCTGAAAAAGAATTTGTATCTAATGCTTTTGCTCTATGCCCGAATGTAAGCATCGATACAGGCATTATGGAAAAAGCAAAAAATGTTTGCGTAATTCCTGCACAGTTCGGATGGAGTGATTTGGGTACATGGGCCTCGTTATATGAATCCCATCATAAGGATTATTTGGGAAATGCCGTATCCGGTAAAAATGTAATGATCTATGATTCCAATAACTCCATGGTTATGGTACCTGATCAAAAACTGGTGGTGTTACAAGGCCTGGAAGATTACATTGTGGTGGACACGGAGGAAGTGCTGCTGATTTGCCGCAAAGACAAAGAGCAGGAGATTAAGCAAATTGTTGCCGACATCAGGCGTAAGAAAGGTGACCGTTTCCTATAGCTCCAATACCTGTATTTCACGATTCAATTTATAATAAAAAATTAGGTTGCGTCGAAGATTGTTGTAACTTTGATCCTCTTTAAACAATAAAATTTAATTTCAATGAAAAAAGGTAAAGTAAAATTCTTTAATTCCACCAAGGGTTTTGGATTCATCAATGACGCATCCACCGGGCAGGATATTTTCGTCCATGTATCAGGATTAACACAAGAAATTCGTGAAGGAGATGAAGTGGTTTTCGACGTCACCCCAGGTAAAAAAGGTTTAAATGCAGTGAATGTGAAACTAGCATAAACGATTTAATTCTTTTTGTCAAAAGCTCTGCGATTCACCGCGGAGCTTTTTTGTTTTAGCTGAATCCTTTCTTCCTTTTAAATACGAGTTAGGTTATGGCTGGTAAGCGTATTTTACTTGCTACCGTGTTAATGCTTCCCATCCTATTTTTACAAGCCCAAACTAAAAGTATGGCCAAAAAAAACCCTTACACCATGCTCTGTCTTGGAGATTCTTATACTGTAGGTGAGGGATTGAATGAACAGGATCGCTTCCCAAACCAGGCCGTATCATTGCTTAAAAAAAGTAGAATATATTTCGGAAAGCCTGAAGTTATTGCAACCACGGGATGGACGGCCGGTGAATTACTGGAAGGTATAAAAGAGAAACAGGCTGACTCTCTATTTGATTTTGTCACTTTGCTTATTGGGGTAAACAATCAATACAGGGGCGAAAAGATGGAACCCTATAGTAAACAGTTCAAAGAACTTCTGAGTCTTGCAATTCAGTTTACAGATAGCATAAAAAACCATGTGATAGTGCTCTCCATTCCCGATTGGGGAGCTACTCCTTTTGCAGAAGGACGGGACAGGCAACAAATTGCTAAAGAGATTGATCTTTTTAATGCTATCAATAAAGAAGAATGCAAAAATCAGGGTATTCATTATATAAATATTACACCCTTAACACGTGACCACGCCAATTGGGTAACCGAAGATGGCCTGCACCCAAATGCAGAAATGTACCGGGTGTGGGCAGAAATGCTGACTAATGTTATAGAACAAGAGCTAAATCAATAATAAATGAATTCCACCATTTTTATCACTGGTGCCTCTTCAGGATTTGGGAAAGCCATTGCCGCAAAGTTTGCTCAAAATAACTACCGGCTTATCTTAACGGGCCGGAGGGAAGAGTTGCTGATGGATTATGCAGCTGAATTGAATACTGAATACGGAGTAGAAGTATTTATTCTGAATTTCGACGTCCGCGATAAGCATGAAGTTTCCAGATCAGTCAATTCTTTGCCTGACAATTGGAAAAATATAGATATCCTGGTTAATAATGCGGGCCTTGCTGCAGGATTAGATTTAATCCAGGAGGGATCTATTGATGATTGGGATCAAATGATTGATACCAATGTAAAAGGTCTTCTATACGTTACCAGAGCAATTGTTTCATTAATGATTAAAAATCAGAAAGGTCATATCCTGAACGTTGGTTCTACTGCGGCAAAATATGTTTACGAGAAAGGAAATGTGTATTGCGCGACTAAGTTTGCTGTGGATGCTCTTTCGCAGGCTATGCGAATAGATTTATTGCGCGACCATATTAAGGTAACAGCTGTTCACCCCGGCGCTGCAGAAACAGAATTCTCTACCGTTCGATTGAAGGGTGACCAGGAAAAAGCAAAAGCTGTATATAAAGGATATCAGCCATTACATGCAGAGGATATAGCCGACGCCGTCTACTATTGTGCCACATGCCCTCCTCATGTATGTATCAGCGAGATGGTAATAACTCCAACCGCACAAGCAAATCCCTTTTATATCGACCGGAAATAAGTTTGATTATTAAACATATTCTGCGAAGCTGGATTCTAATAAAGAAGCTAAGGCTTCACCAAGGTATTTATATTGCTCTACAGAATTATAGCATTGTGCTGAAATTCGTACCCATAGACGCGGATCTTTCCTGCTCCATACAAAAACCGGCACTTCGATTTTGTATTTATTCCACAGATCCTCCTGCAACGGGTGCAGGTAATTGAATCCATAAGAAGAGGGATTAGTTTTTCCAATATAAAGAGTGGAGAGATTTGCAATCATATTTTCCGGGGCGGGAAGTTCCGTTTGGATTTTTTCCGCAATAATGGCCCTGGCATTTAAACATAAGTTGCGATTGTAGTTTTTTAATTCCTGCCATCCTCCGGGGAACAAAGTATCCAGATATTCTATTGCATCTTTTACACACAAATAAGCTGAATAATCATTAGTGCCTGGCCAGAAAAAGTGTGAGGACCATAATCTTTCTTTTTCTATCGGTTGATCATACAGATGACTCACCACCATAGGATGTATCAAATGCTTTTTTTCTTTATCAACATATAAAAAGGCTGCTCCTTTCGGCGAACAGATCCATTTATGGCAGTTGCCTGTATAGTACGCTGCACCGATATCTTTAATGTTTAGATTAAGATGTCCGGGGGCATGTGCGCCATCTATTAAACAATCAATCCCTTTTTCCTTAAGGAGTGAAACTATTCTTTGAACCGGGAATATGATCCCTGTCGCAGAGGTGATGTGGTCTATCATTAAAAGCCTGGTCTTAGAAGTAACCTTTGACAGGATAGCATCAATTATCTCTTCCTCCGACGAAACAGGGAACGGTACTTCTGCTTTAATCATTTTTGCCTTTGCCTTATCGGCAAACCATTGAAGCGCATTTACGCATGCACCGTAGCCGTGGTTAGTAGTTAACAATTCATCTCCTTCGCTGAAGTGTAATGCATTTAATACAGTGTTTACACCAGTGGTAGCATTTGGAACAAATGCCAGGTCGGCGGCTTTTGCTCCAATAAAATTTGCAAGGGCTTCTTTTGATTTCCAGATTAACGGTTCCAGTTCCCGAACCATAAATCTTACCGGTTCCTGTTCCATTTGCCGGCGGTATTCAGCTTGCTTTTGTAAAACAGCAAGCGGGCAAGCCCCGAATGAGCCGTGGTTCAGGAAGGTAACAGAGGAATCGAGCTGCCAATGCTGAGTATAAGGAGAGTAAGAGGGTGTCGCCATGATAAAGTAACTGAGTTAGTTAGTACAAAACAATATGTTTTTAATAGTTATTTATGTCCGATAGAAAAAAGAATTTTAAATGTATCAACTTTAGTTTTTAATTTTTTTAAATGGCCTCCCGACGTCAATTTTTGAAAAAATCCGGTCTTGCTGCATTGGGTTCCTTGCACATTCCTTCATTTTCATCCCGGATTACAATAACGGATATAGAGGCGGCATTGCATACGAAATCACGTCTGGCACCGGACCAAATTGCAGCCGATGAAGATTTCTGGTCGCTGATCCGCGAGGCTTATTCCGTCTCTCCCTCGCTCATCAATCTCAATAACGGGGGCGTAAGTCCGCAAACGCAACATACGCAGGAGATGGAATATAAATATATTCAGATGAGCAATGAGGCGCCAAGCTATTATATGTGGCGCGTTCTCGATCAGGGCCGTGAGCCATTGCGGCAGAAGCTTGCATTGCTTGCAGGATGTGAGGCGAGGGAAATAGCAATTGACCGCAATGCTACGGAAGCGCTAGAAACTATAATCTTTGGTTTGGAGATGAAAGCCGGAGATGAGGTTATTCTCACCAGGCAGGATTATCCGAATATGATTCATGCCTGGAACCAGCGTACTCAGCGTGATGGAATAAAACTGGTATGGCTTAACCTTGATTTACCAAATGAAAGCGATGGGTATTTTGAAGAACAGTTTCAAAACGCTGTAACCGATCGAACACGGATTGTTCATATAACGCATATGATTAACTGGATGGGGCAAATTCAACCAGTGAAAAAAATTGCGGATGCTGTAAGAAAAAAGAATCCAAACATCGAAGTGATTAGTGATTCTGCCCATACTTTTGGACAGATTGATTTTAAAATTCCGGATCTGGGATGTGATTATTTAGGTACCAGTTTACACAAATGGCTTTGCGCACCTTTTGGTACCGGGATGCTCTGGGTAAAAAAGGAAAAAATTCCTTCCCTCTGGCCATTATTCGGTGCTGATGACCCACGAAGTCCGGATATTAAAAAGTTTGAAGTGCTGGGCACCCGATCCATACCGGCAGAACAGGCTATAGGATATGCGATTGATTTTCATAATGCCATTGGAACTGCAAGAAAAGAGGCACGGCTTCATTACCTCAAAACTTACTGGACAAAGGAGATTAGGGAAACACCTAAAGTGAGGCTGCATACTTCTCTTAAGCCAAAATATGGCTGTGCTATCTGTGGTGTTTCTATAGACGGCATTGAAGTAACTGACCTTGATAGCTTTTTTTATACTAAATACAAGATACATACCGTAGGCATTAACTGGGAAAACATACATTGTGTAAGGGTTACGCCGCATGTATACACCTCGTTAAAAGATTTGGATAAACTAGTAATTGCTATTAAAGATGCCGCAATGAATGGAGTCAAGTGAGGTGGTTGAAAACTTTATACACCATCTATTAAATTTTAACTACAATCCAAAAAGCAACAGTTTACGTTATTAAGTTTTAAATTAACTTTCTTACTAAAATTTAAGGCATGAATAATAAAAACAAAATGGCATTATGGGTATTGCTGGAAGCAAAGCCAGGCAAGGAATCTGCAGTGGAAGAGTTTCTGAACAGCGGTTTATCTTTAGTAGAAGATGAGCCCAATACACTCACCTGGTTTGCACTTAGGATAGGACCTTCCACCTATGGCATTTTTGATACGTTTCCTAATAGTGAAGGCCGGGACGAACACCTTAATGGAAAAGTTGCCGCTGCACTGATGCAAAAAGCGTCGGAGCTCTTTTCTAAGCCTCCTTCCATTCAGAAGGTAGATGTTTTGGCAGTGAAGCTTCCGTAAAAAATAACAGTACAGTTTTTAACGGCATAATGTTGCAAGTTCCTCTTTCAGGGCCATCTGATTAAAGATGACTTTTACTGAACTGTACTGCATTATATCCGCTCCAATAGTTTTGTTTCTTTCCAATTTCTAGTATTTTATATATTACCATTAGCATCTACATATTACCTTTTTACAGGTCCCAACTAAACTATCATTTACTGATATTTGAGGCAGTGTTTGGGCGAACTAAGCTAAAACGTTGTTATACTATTTAAAATTTTTAAATACATTATTAGGAATTTATTTAAATTTCTGCACCGTTTATGAAGATGATGAGAATATTTTTAAAGCATTATCAAATGGCGCTTCGGGGTATATTCTAAAACCTACACCACCCGTACAACTGATAGAAGCCATTTATGAGCTGCATCGCGGCCGCTCACCAATGAGCAGCGGCATTGCACGCAAGAGTGGTTGCTTCACTTCATACCAAAGAAACAGATGCCGCCTGGGAGATATTAACAGGCCGTTAAAAACAGATACTGGAACGGCTCGATCAGGGTTTTTTCTATAAGGAAATTGCAGATGAATTGGCAATTAAAACAGATGCCGTGAAAAAGCATATTCATAATATTTACTCCAAGCTGCACGTGCAAAGCCGCACAGAGGCTATTAATAAAATGTACGGAAGAAGGTAATTACCATTAAGTAGTAACTAACAAAGGAATACTTAGTTTCTCCACCTTTCGCTTCTACTCTGCTTATTCATTCTCCTTCTATCAAGCTGCCTTTTTTCTTTTGCCAGTGTTTAGGAGCGCCCCCATCCATTTTTACAATTTTAGGGATGAATTTCCCTATCACATCCACCAGCTGTTTTTGTGAGCGCATCACTACTTCAATATCCTTATAAGCAAAGGGTGCCTCATCCAGTCCCCCACCAAGCAGCTTTACATTGTTTTTTTCCAGCTCCTGTTTCAGATCTTTATGCGACAGATTACGGAGTGCTGCTGTTCTGCTCATTCTTCTGCCTGCGCCATGGGATGCAGAACTGATGGATGCTGCATCACCTTTTCCTTTTATAATAAAACCGGGCGCAGTCATGCTTCCTGGAATAATGCCCAAAACATTTTTCCCGGCAGGAGTAGCACCTTTACGGTGCACAATCACTTCCCTGCCCTCATAATCTTCTTTCCAGGCAAAATTGTGATGGTTCTCTACCATCCTTACAGGTTGCCTGTTCAATTGCTCAGCGACTTTATCATGTATGATGTGGTGACAGGCGCTTGCATAATCACCTGCAAGGTTCATTGCTATCCAGTATTCTGCTCCTTCAGCTTCTTCCATAGAAAGCCAGGAAAGGTTAATGGCTTCCTGCGGAAGTTTTCTTTTTTGCATTGCAAGCTTTGTAAAATGGCCTGCAATATTAGCACCGAGCCCACGGGAGCCGGAATGACTTAGCAGTGCCACATAGCTGCCTGCAGGCACGTTTAAAATTTCATCCTGCGCGCCAATCTCTGCAATACCAAATTCAACAAAATGGTTACCGCCGCCGCTGGTACCTAGTTGCTTCCATGCTTTCTGCTGAAGCCCTTTCAAAAATGGGATCTCTTCAAATGCTTTCTGTTCCAGCACCTCATGATCTGCAGGGGTATCAAACTCGGAACCACTACCAAATCTGGTTGCACCAAGCAATATTTTTATAAATTGATCATGCCTGGTAGCAAGTTCTTCCGGCTTTATATCAAAAATGCTCAGGCACATCCGGCAGCCAATATCAACTCCTACACCATAGGGAATCACAGCTCCTTCTGTTGCAAGTACTCCGCCTATCGGGAGGCCATAACCGAAATGCGCATCAGGCATTAGCGCGCCGGCAATGGCAACCGGGAGCCTTGAGGCAGCATGCATTTGGTGTAATGCACCTTCTTCAATAAATTCAGCACCAAACACATTAAAATGAACACCATTATTCAATAGGGCTATCTCATCAAGTCTTGTTTTTTCTTTTGGCAAAAGCATTTTTGCAATGTTACCCAGCACCGGATCTTTTATAAAAACAGCAGGTTCTGCCAGCACATTTTTCAGTGTTGTTATCACTTCGCCTTTTGGAAGATGTTTGTAATGTTTTTCCATTACATTGATCGCTACGCTTATTACCGGTCCTTGCGGATAGCCCAATGCCCTCAGTTTTTTACCATTTAATTTTGATTTGCTCACTGAATCCGGAGATAAATAGAGAAATAAATTTAGAGGATTCCTGTGTTTATAGTACTATAATAAAAAAAACCCTTCCCGATTTTGCAGGAAGGGTCTTCAGACATTAAAATTCCCTAAATTAATATTTCAACATTCTCTGGCTCTTCCACTTTTTTGGCCGGGCGAATGCCAAAGGTGCGACCTCTCCAGCGGCTTAGTTTTACTTTTAAAGAATAGGCGATCAGGTACATGCATGGCACCAGGATGAGGGTAAGAAAAGTGGCAAAGGATAATCCGAAAATAATAGTCCAGGAAAGAGGTCCCCAAAATGCGACATTATCTCCGCCAAAATAAATGTGCGGTTGTAAATGGGTAAACAATGAAACAAAATCAATATTAAATCCTACCGCAAGAGGAACAAGCGCCAGCATGGTTGCACTAGCCGTGAGAATAACCGGCGTCATGCGCGTTTTTCCCGCCTGAATGATTGCATCGCGGGTTTTTAAGCCACGCGCTTTTAACTCGTCGGCAAATTCGACCAGCAAGATTCCATTGCGCACTGCAATACCTGCAAGGCCAACAATTCCTATACCTGTCATAACAATAGAAATTTTCATCTTAAAGATTGCAAAACCAAGCAATACGCCGATAATGCTGAACAATATTTCTGAAAGGATGATCAATGGTTTTGAGAAAGAATTAAACTGGGTGACCAGAATAAGAAAGATCAGGCATAGCGAAATCATCATTGCAGTCATTAAAAAGTTCTGTGATTCATCCTGTTCTTCCTGCTGACCTGTTTGAGAAATCATAAGACCTTCCGGTATTTTAAAGTCTTTAACTGCATTACCTATATTCTGATTTACCTCGGTTGGTGTATAGCCATTCAGCACATTCGATGAAAGCGTAATCACCCGCTTTAGATTTTTCCGGGTTACAGCACCCAGTGAATTGTTATAAGAAATGCTTGCAATGGAGGAGAGCGGAATTTGCCTGATCTGGCCATTATTCTGATTTCGGAATGTAATCTTCAGGTTTGACAATGCATCCAGGTCTTTACGCTGGCTCGGATCATATCGGACCATGATGGGATATTCGTCCTCTAATTCACGATACTTGGATGCTTCATTTCCGTACACTGCAGTCCTGATTTCTGATCCCACCTGTCCGGTAGAAATGTTTTCGCGCCTCATCCGCTCGCGGTCAAGGCTGATGGCGATTTCAGGATTGCTTACTTCTGCATCACTTTTTAATGCCTCTACACCTGGTATTTGCACAGAATCAAGATAATGACGTAAACCAATAGAAGTAGCAATTAACTGGTTATAGTCATCACCGGTTATTTCTATATTGATAGGCTTTCCTGTAGGGGGACCGCCTTGTTCCTGGTCAACAGAAATTTCTACACCCGGCAAATTTTTCACTGATGAGCGGATTTTATCCATATAGTCACGAGTTGACTGGCCGTTCCGGTATTTATATTCCTTGAAAGCCACGGTTACTTTTCCTTTATTAGGAGCCGGATTACCACCCCCAAACTGATTGTCATCAGCTCCAATGGCTACATTACCAATCACAGCATCCACAATAGGATTGTTTTTACCAACAATATCAAATACTTTTTTCTCGAGAGTTTTGGTAACAGAATCGGTTACTCTTACGTCAGTTCCCACGGGTAATTTAGCGTAGACATAAATAAAATTCGGATCGCTGGTCGGGAAAAACTCTATCGGCGGTTGCCGCAATCCGATCATCACAAAAGAAAAAATGAAGAGCAGGACCGTCCCTAAAAGCATCATCCATGGACGCATAATTCTATACCTTCTTCCAAAAATTTTAAAATGAATCATTCCCAGTGCCCAGGTAATTACTCTCGCATAACCATGCTGCATTCTGGGAATAAATCCTTGCTGAAAACGTGCAATTAGACCAGTAAGCACGTATTTATTCAAGTAAACAAGTGCTAACAAAAAGAGGGTAAAATTTCCTAACCCCGGACTTTTGAATAAATAGAAAATGATGGCCAGAAAAACAAAGGCTCCGGAGGTGATATACAAAGTCCGGTTTGATTTTTTACGGACACCATTTTCGTGACCCGGTTCTTCCTTTATTTTCATGAAAGTAACTGCGAATACTGGATTAATGATATAGGCAACAACTAAAGATGCAAGCAAGGTAAGAATCAGGGTTATCGGAAGATAAAACATAAATTTCCCCACAATGCCTGGCCAGAATGCAAGCGGCACGAAGGGAGAAAGTGTAGTAAGAGTTCCTGCAAGCACAGGAGCGAAAACTTCACCAGCTGCATACTTTGCTGCAAGTGAAACCGGTAATTTCGTTTGATTGAGAATACGCCAGGTATTTTCAATTACCACAATGGCATCGTCCACTACTATTCCCAAGGCGAATAAAAGGGAAAATAGCACAATCATATTCAGATTAAACCCGATTGTTGGCATTACAAGAAAAGCGAGAAATATAGAAAGAGGCACAGACAAGCCGACAAATATTGCATTGGTAGGTCCCATGAAAAACATCAGGATCAGGGTAACAAGCACAAACCCAATAATAATTGAATTCAGAAGGTCCGTAAGTGTATTCCGGGTTTGTGTCGACTGATCTCCGGTAACAGAAATTTTTAGCTGCTGTGGAAATTGTGTTTCCTGCATGTCCTTAACAATATCACGAACTTTATCGGAGGTCTGAATGAGATTCTGACCCGATCGTTTGATTACGTTCAGCGTTATTACATTTTTTTCGTCGAGTCGTGCATACGATTCTTTTTCCTTATAGCCATCGGTTACGGTTGCAATATCTCTTAGATATATCGGATCACCTGAACCTGTTTGAATAATAAGATTCCGGATCTGATCCATGTCAGTGAATTCCCCATCTACTTTCAGACTTCTCTTCATACCGGACATGGGTATTTGACCGCCAGAGACTATCACATTTTCATAAGCAATAGCATCTTCCACATCCCGGGTAGTCACTTGGGCTATTTCCATTTTGTACATATCGAGGTCTACCTGTATTTCACGCTCAGGGGCCCCCACTATATCTACACGGGTAACTGCAGGTAATTCTTCAATACGGTCTTTAAGATCATCCGAATATTTTTTCAGCTTGGATAATTCAATATCACCACTCAGATTTATATTTTCCATTGGAAATTCGGAGAAATTAATGTCAATAACCTGCGGATCTCCGTATGTGGACAGATCGGTAGGTAAATTTCTCTTTGATTTATCGACGGCATCCTTCACCTTTTGCTTGGCATCTGCCACCACTACGCCTGTATTAAATTCAACAACAATTGTCGCGAAATCCTGAACGGAATTACTGGTTATTTTTTTGATGCCTGAGATGGACTTAATTTCTTTTTCAATATGCCGCGTAACCAAATTCTCCATATCTGTAGGAGATGTGCCGGGGTAATAGGTTGATACGAATATGGTTGGAATTACTATATCAGGAAACTGTTCTTTGGGTAAGGAATTATAAGTTGCAATACCAAGTATCATCACAATCACAGTGAAAATGAAAATACTGGTCTTGTTATTTATTGCCCAGCTGGTAGGTTTAAATTCCTTAGGAGTGTGTTTCATATAAATCTATTTTTTCAATGATTGTTGACTGCATAGATTTTATTACGCAACAGATCATTGCTTTGTTAACAGGAATAGTTTAAAGGATGACTTTGCCATATCTTTTAAACTTATTTAGGTTCTGTTCATTTTTCACAGCATCATCTTCTTTTATTGTTTCATAGTATTTGCTGCTGTTGCCAAATTATCCAGCGCAATCAACTGTCCGTTATTCAGATCCTGGTAGCCGACCGTTATTAACTGGTCACCTGCTTTTAAACCGGATACTATTTCGATGCGATCGCCATAAGACATGCCTGGTGTTATTATTTGCTTGATGGCTACAGTCTTTCCATCCTGGTTAGAGGCTATAAAAACAAACTTTCCTTCTTCCGAATTTTGAACGGTATTTATAGGAATAGCTATAGAATTATTTTTTGAATAGTCTCCGATTTTTGCTATTACAATCATGTTTGGGCGGAATAGCTCTTTCTCTTCGGTTCCAAGGCGTGCTTCGATCTGGAACGATCGTGAGTTTGGATCAATTACCTGGCTTACGGCAGTAATTTTTTTAGTGATTTGCTTACCTGCATCCTTTAAGGTGATGGTAACCTGATCGCCCACTTTAATTATTCCGGCATACCTTTCTGCCACATCTGCAATTACTTTTAATTTAGACAAATTAACTACGCGAAAAGATGGCCGGCCCGGCGTAGCCATTTCACCAAGCTTTGCCATCACTTCATCAACGGTTCCATCAATAGGCGATTTAATTTTAGTCATCTCCATTTGCTGCTGCAGCACATTCAGATTTTTATCTATAGCTTCCTTCTGATTTTTTGCCGTCAGGTACTGCACTTCCGTTCCTATTTGCTGATCCCATAATGATTTTTGTTTTTCATATAATGTGTTTGCAAGTGTAAGGCTGTTTTTAGTTACCTCAATATTTGCCTGCAGGGTAGCCGCATCCGTAATGGCAAGCACTTGTCCTTTCCTAACACGGTTTCCTGCCTGTACAAAAATATTTGTTATCACACCTCCTATCTGAGGTGTTACACCTACATTTTCATCTGCATCAACCTTTCCCTGCACTTCCAAAAAATGCTGAAATACACCGGGCTGAAGTGTCTCTATAGCTACCAGCTTAGGCTTCTGCCTGGATCCGGAGGTATCATTAGCAGCAATTTGTGCCTGCAATGTTGTTATCTCCCCGGAGATTTGCAGCTGTTGTTTTTTTAATTCTGCAAGACGTGCCTGTGGGTCCTGTGTATTTGCCTGCTGACAGGAAACCAGCCATATTACACAGCCAGCGAGTAATAAAAACTTTTTCATGCTATACAATTTTACAAGTGATGAGGTCATCTTATTAATTATTTTTTATAAAGTGTTCCGAGCGATTTCTGTAAATCAATTCTTGCAACCCAGGCATCGTAAAGGGCATTCAAATAATTGACCTGAGCTTCCCTGAGTGATGATTCTCCATTGGTCACTTCAAGGGAGCTGCCAACACCCTGATCAAATTTTTTTCTGGAAATATCCACTACTTCCTTTGCAAGATCCAGATTGGTTCGCTGAGTATTTAAGGAAGAAATAGCGTTTTGCAAAGAAGTCTTAGCACTGGCTACCTGCAGAGATACGGCATTCTTAAAATCTTCAATATCATTATTGGTTTTTTCAACACTTAATTTTGCCTGCTGAAGCTGACGTGCTTTCTGGAGTCCGTCAAAAATAGGAAGTGATAATTTGAATCCTGCTATGCCTGTTGGATACCAGGCTTCATTGTTAAAAAAGTTTAGCTTTTCGCGTTGTGCCTGGTAGCTTAAACTGGCAAATCCATACAGGGTGGGCAAATACTCAAGCTTATACTGCTTTACATTCATTTCGGAAAGAGCAAGACCGGTTAACAATTGCTGGTATTCGATCCGGTTATTCAAATCCGATGTTCCTGCATTCTGCAGCACGGATTGAAAATCATCTTCACGGATAGAATCGGTAAGCAGAAGCCCGTCGTTACCATTCATACCCATATTATATTTAAGCAAATAATAACTCAAAGCAATTGAATTCCTCACGTTATCACGCTCTGTTAATAGATTATTATAACTGACAGAAATACGGTCTACGTCCAATTTTTCTACGAAGCCGGCTTCGAACTGAGCCTTCGTATCATGAAATATCTTTTGCAGACGATCAATATTGGCATCCAGTTGTTTCACACGCTCTACATTAATTAAAGTGGACAGGTATGCCTTCATAACGGTATTTACCACATCTATCTCGGAACCCGTTACGGCAAGCTGCGCCTGATCTGCCAGCGCACGGCTGGCTTTTAATCCCAGGAAATACCTTCCATCAAATATCAGCTGTGATGCCTGAGCACCCGCAGTAACGTTGTATTGTGTTCCAAACTTTACAGGGATGAAGGTACCTGCCTCACCGCCAAAGAATTCCCCTGGAATAAGGGAGGTGGGCAGCTTCAGGAAATCCGTAAACTCCAGGCTGCCATTTATTTGTGGCAAAGAGAGCCCGGTATATTCCTGTGTCTTCCGCTTAGCGATCTCAGCATCAAGGCGGGTATTTTTTACATTATGCTGATGCTGCAAGGCATAGTCAACGCATTCCTGAACCGACATACGCAGGGTATCGGGCTTCAGGTCGGTGGCCTGCTGTGCATTCGCAATTCTAAAAATTACACTCAGTAAAAGCGTTATACAGGTTTTCATGCCAATACTTTTAGTTTTTTTATCTTCTTCTTTGTCTTGTAATCATTCAATAATTTAAGGCCTTCGAGTGTAATTATTCCATATAGAAAATGTACCAGCAGCTCCAGCTCTACTTCCCGAAGGTTAAAATTTGATGGTGGATATATTATTGGATTCATACCTAAAACCACTTCCTCTATTCGTAACCTTGCAAGAATCTTTACATTAATCTCTGATCTGTAATACCCCTGACGAATTCCTTTCCTTAAATTCTTTTCCACGCTTCCTTTCAAATGATCTTCCCTGAATTTTTGAAATTCACTCCATGCAGCAGGATGAAATTTCTGTAAATCGTAGATCAGGTTTGGATTCAACCGTGAAAGAACAGCGGCAAGAAACTCCATGGATTGCATAATTTCATCGATGGCATCTTTAGACTGATCAGAAATTTGCTGCATTGTAAGCACATTCTGATCACAGTCGATATGACACAGAGTTTGTACAATTTCGTCTTTATCTTCAAAGAACTGGTAAATAGTCTTTTTGGAAATAGAGAGGTGACGGGCAATATCATCCATGGTGATGCTGCGGATTCCATAGCTGAAAAATAACTCGGTTGCAGCCTGCAATATTCTCCCACGCATGTCAGTTCCATTATTCATAAAGAGGGCGCAAAACTATGGAAACATTTTACATTTCCAAAGTTTCCAAACAAAATAAATTTTTCAGTTCTGGAAATTCGACAAACCATGCAACGGTTCCGACGAATGACAGGAATATTTATTGCAGCATATTCACATAAAAAAATCCTGAGTGGAGAACCAAAGCAGTATTTAAGTCGTTAGACAGCGCGACTAAAAAAGTTTTTCTACTATGGAATTCTTATTTAGCTGCAGGGTTTCTGCATTGACATTAGTTATTAAATTCACGCCCGGCTTTTTACCGGGCTCCAGCCGCCCCAGATTATTCCACCCAAAAAATTCAGCACCATTTAATGTTGCCCAGGATACCAGTTGTGGGGTTAATATACCAGGATTTACCTGTTGAATGGTTTTCATCTCCTCAAATATAGAAAGCCCCTTGTTACTGGCGTAGCTGTCCGTTCCCAGGCAAATGCGTTCATTGTAAGTAATGAAATTTTGAAAATCCGGTAATGTATTTTCTATAAATAAGTTGGCATTCGGACAAAGGCACCAGTAGCAGTTTTTATGCTTGTTCATCACAAACTCTATATCCTCTTTAGAAGAGAATGTATTATGAACCAATAAAATTCTTTTTTCTTCCGGAAAAATATTCAGGTGAGCCTGAACAGAGCTCGCAGCAATTCTATCCGCAATAAATTGAAAATTAAACTTCCTGTAAAAATCTAAAAAGCCACCAGTGCCTTTTGTATATAAATCATTTTCTTCTGCGGTCTCCTGATTGTGGTAACTGAAAATCGAAGTTTGGTTTTCCGGAAGCCGGAATATTTTCTTCATCAGTTCCAACGACATAGAATAAGGGGCATGGGGGGTGATAGATGCTTCTAAGGATAATTGTTTTGCTGAATGAAAAACTGCTATTGATCTGTCCAAAAATTCGTCGGCTTTTTCAGGTAACAACCCCAAACATTCTACAAATGTGTGATACTCTATACGTCGTTTTGATTTTTGCAGGAAAGATGTAACAGCATTTGATATATCGCCTACGCCTACAATTCCGTTCTGTATCATTTCATCCTCTGCATCCTTAATTGCCTGCTGAACATTTTCTCCCGAATCGTCTCTTTTACTTAAAAATTCAATTATAAAATTAACCAGGCCAGTATGTTCTGTGATCTGTTCTTTTAAATAAGATAATTCTAAATGACAATGCGCATTTATAAAACCCGGACAAATGATTCCCCTGTAAATTTGCAATTCTGCATTTTCAAAATTATTCCGATCACTGAGTGAAATGATTATGCCATCATCATCAATTACTATCACTCCGTTTTTTAATGGAGCGGAAGAAACCGGTAAAATATAGTCGGCGGAAATTTTATGCATAGCTGCCTGGACTCTTAAAATTGGAACTTACTTACCATAAAAAAGAGGAATAAATTTTAGGAAATTATACGCATTCATTCCCCAAGATAATTCCAGCACTGACTGTACCTGAAAATGATCTTTGGCAGAAGTTATACTTCCATATAATTTCACCGCAAACTCCGGTGCATTTTTTAACCCATGTAAAGGACATCATGATATTTTTATTGCACTTGTTACATTTATCGTGAAGCTATTTATGGATTATATCATTGAAGGCGTGAATTAAAGAACTAAGCTGTGAAGCCACTGAATATTTTTCTACTACCGTTTTTCTTGCCTCCATACCCATTTGTGTCCTCATTTCAGGGTTTTCTATTAACCGGCTAATTGTGTCTACCCATTCATTTTGATCAGCTGCCAGAAAGCCGTTTTTACCATGCTGAATAATTTCACAATTAACACCTACGGGTGACATAACAGGTGGAATAGCCAAGGACATATAAAGCAACCCTTTTAATCCACATTTCCCCCGGGTCCATTCATTGTCAGGCAGTGGCATAATCCCAATATGATAACTGTTTAATTCCGCCATTTCAGTTTCCTCAGACCATGCCGTTCCCTGAATGTTTAATTCGCGGTCACTGAAGTTTTCGTCCCCCATCACCTTGAAATGTATGCGGTTACCGTACCGTGCTTTTAATTCTTTAAGGGCTGGTATACACGTTTTAAAATGCTCAATCGTAGTAAGGCTTCCGCTCCATCCAATGCAAACAGGTTCATTATTTTTTCCCTCTAATGGTGAAGGTTGAAACATATCGGTGTCTACTGTGGTAGGAATAATAATTACATGATCATTAAACCGTTTTGCATACGTTGCCAAGTAATAATTACCGGCAATTACCAAGTCTGCTAATTTGATATTACGTGACGTCTTTCTTTCATCCTTTAGCCATGCAAATTTTCTATTGGCATTAGACGTTTCCGGAATCCAGATGGAATCATCAAAATCAAAAATTATTTTCGCACCAGATTTTTGAAAGAGGTTTTCAAAAAAGGTAGTGCCGGTTAAAAATGCTTCCCGCTGAATAAAGATAATATCATAATTATTTGCGCGAAGAATGTCTTTCAGACGCCTTGAAGCACCACTTAATAGGAGCCCTAATTTTTTTAAATAATTGCCGGATCTATAAAGACTGATATCCCCGGTTTCTGAAATAAATGTGGAATATTCATATTCAAAACCCTTCTCACTTAAGTATGGAAAATAATGCTCCATGCGAAATCGCTGAGATGGCGACCGCCCGGGCCTGTGTGAGCCAATGAATAGAATCCTAATAGCCAAATAATGGTCGCTTTAAAGTGATAAGTAAATATGGTTGTATTGCTGGATTCCTTTATCCAGAGAAAAAAACTTTTCAGCACCTTCCCTGATTTTATCTGCGGAAAAAGACGCAGCAAAATATTTTTTAATGGCCGTATCAAAACTTTTAATGCTGAAATCTTCAATTAATATTCCTGCATTAGTTTCAGTGAGTATTTGATCAACATCACCGATTCCTTTATTACAAAATACCGGAATACCAAGACTCATTAATTCACCCATTTTAGTTGGCGATGATGCCTTTTTTGAAAAAGTCGATTTTATAAAAAATACAGATGCATTACTTAAGCTCAAAAGCATTGGCATTTCGTTTCGACGAGCTGCATACACAATAACATCCTTAGGATTTAATCCTGCCTTTTCAACTGCGTCACAAAGAAACTGATGATGAATTTCTGGAGTAAGAATTAAAAATTTAGAATTTTGTTTATGCGTTTTTAACCTTGAAAAGAAAAGCAGCATCTCATCAATTAAATACCAGGTGCCTACGGAGCCGGAATAGGAAATCACAAAATCCTCATTTGTAATTCCGTATTTATCTTTAAAAAAACTTTTGGTTTTTTCTTCAAAACCTCTTTCAGAGAATAAGTCCAGGTCTGTACAACAAGGAATAACCGTTATTTTATCAGGCAAAACAGCGGTCTTTTTCCATGAGAGAATTTCCTGTTTTGCATTATCTGTTAAGCTCACCACAGCATCACTGTCAATTAAAAACTCGGCTTCTTTCTTCTTGAAAAAACGATATGCCCAATGGTACAAGGGATTTTTTAAGTTCCATAAGTTGCCTTCTACACGTTCATCTGCCCAAAAACCCCGCATATCAAAAATGAATTTTAACTGATGTCTTCTCTTTAATTGCAATCCAATGAGGGAGGGAATATAACTGCGGCAATGAACTATATCAAAATAATTTTTTTTTTGAAGTCGGAAAGCTTTTACGAATAATCTCCTGTAATTCATTCTCTGTGAAAAACCAGGAATGGCATTCGAGTATGCTACAGGAAACCACTTAATTCCAGATGCGGACAATGAAATAGAAACCTGCGTTCCTTCTTTTATTAAATATTTTTTCTTTTCTGCACTTATAATTGTAATGCTATGGCCCAGCCTGGTAAGTCCCAACAGATAGGGAATCACCTGTGATTGCCCAAGAGAATCAGTCATGCCTTCGTAGGAAATATAAAGTATTTTTTTACCCATTTAACGAAAGCTATCTCTTACAAATACTGCTTTAATGGAATCGCCGATATAAAGGAAAGTAAGTATGCGGTTTATAAAACTTTTTAGTCCTCTTTTAAAACGGTTCGCTTCCAGCATAGTTCGAAGTTTTTCGTCATCAGAACTCCGGGTATTACAGTGTGATTGTACATTCGCCAGGCTTTCTTTTATTCTGCTGGTGCTAATTCCAGTGGTCTCCATTTTAAGATTTGAAAATCCTGTATTCTCGAATAAAGCCGAAATAGTGTTTGGAGTGTAATAACATAAATGCTCAGGATAAACCAAAATATTCCATTTTTCTTTCAGTAAGAATTTCGATACGGAATGGAAGTTTGGTGTGGTGATGTAAACAGCACCACCTTCCCGCAACAGTTGCCGGAAATTTTTCATTTCCTGTATAGGATAGTTGATATGCTCAATAACTTCAAAAGAAGTTATAACATCAAAAGACGCAGGTAAATAATTTTCCGGATCTAATTTTCCCTGCTGTGTTTCAATTCCTTTTTTACGGCAGATCTGTACTGCTGCCTGTGTAAATTCTGTGCCATATACTTCCCAGTTACGTTCTTTTGCTACCTCAAGAAAATAACCGATACCACAACCTACATCCATCAGCCTGTTAGTCTTTCTGAATTTCTCCAAATAATCTAAGATTTCATGATACCTCTTAACGGTAACAGGAGAGAGATAATCATTTCGGCCGTAGAGATTATAGTGGCGGATTAACTCATTTTCTGCAGGAATTGCCTGTGAAAAAACAAAACCACACCGCGCGCATTTCACAAGAAGAATTTTTGAATACCTGTTTAGTGGCTTTAATAATGCACCATTGCAAAGCAGGCAACGATCATGCATTGGCGAATTCATGCACTGTGCCTTTCCATCCATCGATGCAGTATCAATAAATTCCACAGGCGATTATAGAGGTAGGTCTTTCCATTTGTGAATTTTTTCTTTATCCGGTTCACTATTGCCACATCAACCAGTTTGTGTTTATTTATAACGTCATCAGAAAGATATTTATCGATCAAATATTTCAGGTCCGTTTGAAGCCATTTCTGCAGGGGAAGAGCAAATCCGTGTTTAGGACGATCAAACAATTCCGGCGGCAGGTAATCGGCCAGTAAACGGCGCGTCAGGATTTTAAGATCACCTTTTTTAAGCTTCAAATTCTCTGACACATTAAGTGCAAAAGAAACTAAACGGTAATCCAAAAACGGAGTGCGGCATTCAAGACCATATTGCATACCTGCACGATCTACTTTCACCAGCAGATCATCTTTGAGGTAATATTTTAAATCAAAGAGCGTCTGCAGTTCTTTTGCACTTAGCTTTCGATGTCCGTTAGGTTGCAGATCAAAAAAACTTTCCTGAAGGTTTTCACTATTGATCAGCAGATCATGTGTTTCTTGCTCTGAAAAAAAATATTGTTCCTGTGAAAAAATATGAGCCTGAATCTTTTCTTCAGATATATATTGAAAAAGTCTGGATACCCGTTGAGCGCGATTGTTACCCAAAGAAAACATGGCGCCTAGTGGAAAACGAAACATTTTGACGACCGGATTATTTAATCGTGATGCCCAGCGGTATGCACCGTACCCCATAAAAAGTTCATCACCACCATCGCCGGTCAATACCATCTTTATATGTTTCCGCGCCTCTCTGGAAAGAAGTAATGCAGGAATAGCAGAAGAATCGGCAAATGGCTCATCATATATATCCATCATGGGCTCCACCCTTTCAATTGCATCTGCCTGGCTTACATAAAATTCATAATGGTCAGTTTTCAGGTACTGCGAAATCTTTTTTGCATGATCTGCCTCATTGTATTCAGATTCCTTAAAGCCGATGGTAAAAGTCTTAATTGGCACTGGGCTGTTTCTCTGTGCAATAGCGGTGACAAGGGATGAATCAACCCCTCCGCTTAGAAAGGTCCCGAAGGGTACATCACTGATCATGCGGTATTTTACAGAACTATGCAGCAGTTCATCCAGTTTTTGCTTTGCCGTATTCTCATTATCAATAGTATCATCTGTCAGCTGATCTTCTATTTTCCAATAATTTGTAAACGCTGCCCGATCTTTTTTTAATGTCAGGAAATTTCCCGCAGGAAATTTTTTGATTTCATTCCATATCGTAAGGGGTTGTGGAATATAGCCGAGCTGCAAATACCAGTATATTGCTTGCTGATTAATAGTACAATTCGTGCGTATCCATTCTACACTTAATAAGGCCTTTATTTCTGAGGCAAAAAACCATTGATTATTAATTTCCACATAAAATAGAGGCTTAACACCTAATCGGTCACGAAATAAAGTAAGCACCTTTTCCCTGGTATCATACAAAGCAATGGTGAACATTCCGTTGAACCTGGTAACTGCCCCGGTACCCCACCGATTAAAAGCTTCCAGCATCACCTCTGTATCGGAATCAGACCGAAAAGAGATGTTGAGCTCCCGGGCAATTTCTTTATAGTTATAAATTTCCCCGTTAAAAATAATAACATACCGCCTGTCATGGCTAAACATAGGCTGATTTCCCTCACAGGAAAGATCGATAATGCTTAACCGTCTGTGTGCAAGGCCGGCAATATCATCTTTATAAAAACCTTCAGCATCAGGTCCACGGTGTGCAACACATTCAGACATGACCTTCAGCCACTCTGTTGGAAATTTATTACCTGGAGCAAAATAACCTGCAATGCCACACATGCATTAATCAATGAACCGCAAAACTAAATTGAAAATTATGATTCGATGTAAATTAACGGGTTATTGAAATCTTACCACTATTTTTATCTGCGTAGAATAAATGATGGAATCTAAAGTAGAACTAATGATTGTGGGTGCTCAAAAGGCAGGTACTACGTCATTAAAAAATTATCTCGGACAACATCCTTCTCTAACTACTCACCAGCTAACAGAGTTTTCATTTTTTGTAAATGATGAGGACTATAAGGACGGCTTTGAAAAAATTTGCAAGACCTATTTTCCGAAACAAACCATCACGCCGGAAAAGAAAATTGTAGCTAAAAACGCAGGCATTTATTATAATGAAAAAGCCCTTTCACGTCTGCAGCAGCATAACCCCAATTGTATAGTGGTACTGATTATCCGTAACCCGGTAGAACGAGCCTATTCTTCTTATAACATGGAAATCGAAAGCGGATGGTTTAAAAAAAAATGGAACACTATTCTTTATTCAATAAATAAATTCAGAAACGGCGAGACGGATCAAATGTTCAGGCTGTTTATCAATTTGGGAATGTACTCTGAACATTTAAAAAAAATATACAAATATTTTCCTTCGGACCATGTAGAGGTTGTTCTCTTTGATGATTTAAAGGAGGATGCTACCTTAATTTGCCAACGGTTGTTTCGGAAACTTAATATTGAAAGTTCCTTTTCACCAGATACCAATGCTATTTTTAATCCTACTGAAAAACTCAGGTCAAAAAAAATAGGGAAGTTATTGGTCTGGCTTATGGACAATAAAAATCCTATTAAAAAAATTTTCAAGTCATTCCTTCCGAGTGCTGCTTTTTCGAAAATCAGAATATGGCTGTGGAAAGTAAATACTGCCGGAATAATTGCCGCTCAAAAACCTATGGCACCAGAAATACGTCAGGTATTAATTGAGTTTTTTAAACCCTACAATGAAAAATTAGAATCAATGACAGGCCTTAACCTAAAAAAGTGGAATCAATAATCTGATAGTTTCACAGGTTATTTTTTATGCTTGCGTTCACGAATAAAATTGCGCAATACAATGCCCTGTTCAATAGTTCTCGATAAAACCGGTATAAGATCAAATACCAACTGCGGTGGATAGTGAACAGGGAAACCTCCAAATCCTAATTTAAAACGATTGATATTATATAATTGACTTCCCGGTAATTCATTTGCTGGTAAGCCACCAAAATCGAGCACTCCGATCTTGTACTCCCGGCATAACCGGATGATGTCAAAAAAAGCTCCATAAAGAATAGGAATGGTCCTTTTCTTTTTTTCTGTTGTGGAAGCACCTAAATAATAATAAGCAACATTCCCCTGGAAAACAATTACAACTCCCCCAAGCAATTGTTCCTCCATCTCAACAGCCAGCATAAATCCTTTACCGGATTGCTGAAGAAATTTAAAAAGAGAAAGAATTAATAATTTATTTTTTTGCTCATTAATTGGAAGCCGGCGTTTTTTATACATTGCCATGTGAAGATTCGCAAGATCTTCCGCTTTGTTTATATCTGTAATTATTTTATAAGACAGGCCTGATTTCAAACTTTTTTCTATACTTTTTCGGTGCTGATTACTGAATGATAAGAATAATTGTTCCGGCTCCTGATCTAAATTAAGCCACGCCGTTTTCCAATTAAAGAAAGAGTCTGATTGCCTGAACTTAGATGAATTACGGATCCGGGTTAAGATCAGATCTGTATTACTATCTAAAGGCATGGGCAATTGAAGAGTCAATCGCCACCAAAATTTTTTCTTAAGCCATTTGACCATTTCATTAATCATTAATGCATATTCATCATTTTTATTTGTAACAGGGCCGAATGAAATATTAATAGTCCGAAATGGTTTTATGCCCACTGCTGTATAGGCAATAATTTCGTTAGCTTGATTTAAAACCAGCAGTACCGGTATTTTTTCAGGGTTACAGTATATCCAATCGGGGTCCTGATGAAAAGATTTATAATTGCTGTGTGCATAAATCTGCCTTAAGCTAATAATATTTTCATCCGATAAGGAATAAATAATTTTAAAGGTCCATTTCATATTTTTTCAGCCTCAACAAATATCCATGGCATGGTAACTTGTTTCCATTGTTCTCTTAAGATTACCTTACCCGTTTGCATATCTTTAAATCCGGTGCTTCTAAATCCAATACTTTTAAGATCTCCATCTTGTCTTTCCACAGTCAGGTATAATATTTTGGTTTTAAAATGATCGGCACCGTCGTATATTGAAAAATATTCTTCATTTTCAAAGAGTGAATAAGCACCATTTATTTTTTTAATTTTTTTTATACGTTTAAGTTCTTTAAAAATTCTGAAAGGATTTCGGGGACACTGAAGAGAATATAATTTGTGAAGATGTCGTGCATTATGAAATGAAAAAAGTAAAAGGCCTTTTGGCTTTAGTACCCTGTAAAATTCATTTAAAATCTCAATCCTCCCTTCATAATCCACACAGTCAATACCGTTGAAGGAAAATAACACCAGGTCAAAATAATTATCAACAAACGGATTAAGGTTTCGTGCATCCATATTTTTGAATACTGCATTTTCTAACTTCTTAAATTTATTACTGCAATAGTTTATCATGAGGGAGGAGTAATCAATTCCTATGTATTCCCGAACCCTATTAGCAAAAAATGGCGTGGTACGACCTCCACCAATGCCCACATCAAGCATGTTAAATCCCGTAAGTAATTTCCCATGATTCTTTAGAAAATTTTTCTCTACAGAAAAAAGCCAGGGTTGTTTAAAGTAACTGCCTGCGTTTTTTTTATTCTCGTAAACTTTACGGTTTTCATCCATTTAAAGTGTTCCTCCATTTTTTTATGGATGAATGAAATCCTTCCATTTTCAAGATGGCTTCATCTGCACCAGATGTTGGTGTGACAATCCTGGGGAAAATAATAGGGAACTCTTGCATTGTATTTTGATAAAAAAAAATATCTCCTGCTGCAAAAAGATAAGGATAACCAGCTGCTGCCGTAAAATTTACTGCACGCTCATTATAGTGGGCAGCAGGAAAGGCAAAATACGGAACCGGATGATTGAGTAATTTTTGCAATTCGTTCCTTGAATCGACTATCTCATGATGTAATATAGAATCAGAAAAAGGTCCGTCAACCAAAAGATGCGACCACCCATGAGAGCCTATTCGTATTCCCGCGCTTTCACACTCCAGTAAATTACTCCTGTCCATCATTTCAGGGAATACCATTCTTTCTTTATATGGATTTTCCAGACCCTCTATTACTGCTCCAATCTCTGACGGAGTAAAATCTTTTAATAACTGCACAGCCTCAAGAGACATAGCTGAAACATTTTTAAGCGTTACCAGCTTGCAATAATCGATGTTGAATTTTTTCAATGAAAATGGTGCATTTGAATCAACATGATTTTCTAAAATCATATTCAGGCGGTAGGTCCAGTTAGGCCTGCTATTCAGTACAGAATCAATCACCACATTATGGACAGCCGGAAAATTATACTGTGATAGTATAGGCAATGCATAGTGCATAAAATCACCAAAACCATCGTCAAATGTTATAATAAGCTTTGGGTTAATCGTTTTCTGCTGCCAGTCTTCGGGAAGAATCACTGAATAGTATCGTTTGCAGTAAAGCATAATATTCCGAAACATAGCAGTGCCTGTTGATGGCCAAACAATATTTTTTTCATCATTTACTCTGTGAAAACATAATACAGTAACTGCACTTTTTTTCTCCTTCCTTAAGACATCATGAATGCCTGCAAAACGTATTACTCGTGAAAAAAAAGAACGCATATCGTTTATAAAAAGTAAAAAATATAATCTCAAGGGCGAATCTAAAATCTTTAAGACAATCCAGGCTTATAGATTATCCAAAACTTTTACCATCGCTTTAGCTTGCTCCTCTCTTGAAAATTTATTGATAGATTCAATATTTGGATGAATATCAATCAGGCTATCAGTTAGGTATTTATCAATTATTTTTTTTAGCATCGAGTAGGTTTCTTTTTCCGAGGTGGGAATAATACCCAGCCTGGTTTCAATCAGAATCTGCTCCAGAATATCGTGATCTGAAGGATACAATAGCACCGGCTTATGTAAACCTATATAATCGAACAATTTTGCCTGGATATTACCTTTTAAATTTCCAGCTGAAAGAAGCAGCATAATATGGGATTGACCCAAAATACTGAGAAGCTCATTCTTTGGAATGCGTGGAGTAATCTTATAGTTGTTTTCAAATCCCGCAAGAGTTTGTGTTACACGATTTTCCTGAACCTTATCAAATCCAAGCCCGGGAAACAATATTCTTATTGGTAATCTTTTCTCATATTCTTTAATTAACAATGTAATAGGGCGAAGAGTACTTTCGATTTCCTGCAAATGGTATAATGTTCCTGCAAATGTGAATGTAAACTGGCTGTAAGAATTAAGCTTTCTGTATGAAGCGCACTCTTTTTCGAAAAAACCATTATATACAACTGATGCCGGTTTTTGATGGAATCTATGCAACTTCTGGACGAAATAAGGAGTAACTGTTGTAATAGCTGATGAAGTTTTAATCCATTTTTTTTCACTCTTCTTTTCCAATTCATAAGTAAACCTGCGCCATCCTGACTTAAGATAATCCCAGTCGGTAGTGCTCCATTCGTCCCGGTAATCGGCTATCCAGTGTATGTTGAATTCCTGATGAAATAAATAACCGAGTCTGAAAAGGGGAAAAGGATTGCCTGTAATGATCAGCTTTTTAATATCACGGTTGTCCGCTAAAAAAGCCTTTGCAAAGCGGTATAGATTTTTGTATGGCACAATTGAGCTTGAAAAGTTTTCTAAAAACGCATTATAAAATGTTAGAAGTTTTCGCACCAGAATGAGTTTCTTTCCCATCTGCAAATAGATTTTATCCCGCAACGATTCCTGGTGAGGCAATGCATACACTTCGTAGTCATCGCTTTTTTCATGGCGCATTGTGTTTACCGATTTTCTGATTAAGTCCCCGGGCGTCTTTATATCATTATCCCACCGCCGGGTAATAATTATAGGATAATACCCTGAGCTTTTTAAGTATTGAGCCCAGCTCAGCACCCGAAAAGACGCAGGCATATTAGCAGGAGGAAAATAATAGGATATTATTAACACCTTTTCCATATTTGCGTTGTAGCCGTTCTACGGATTACTTTAACATTTTAAGAAGTGCGAATTTTATAGATGCAGGAATACTGCTTGTTTTGAATATCTCAAAATAAGGCTTTTGCTTTGCACCAAATGAGCGAAAATAATTTTCCACCCCTTTTATCATGCTGCCTTCAAAGTCAAAAACAGATACCCTTTCACTCATAGTTTTAATAGCATGCCAGAAAAGAAAACTCATAGTACCAGTATTTTTATTCTCAGGATTTTTACCACCAATAAGATAGTACGCCGCTGTTCTATCCCAAACAATGAATATAGCGGCATCAATTTTACCCGATGAATCTTTAGCGATCCAAAGTTGACCAGCATTGTTTGATTTACATCCGTTGTAAAGATTTTGCAGTACTTCCCTGCTGAATGCAATCCTATTACCCTTAGTAAGTAAATTTTTTTTCAGAAGCCAATAAAATGCATCTACATCTTTACTTTCTTCAATTATATAATTATTAGCAGCTTTTTTTATTTCCCTGCGGATCTTTTCATTAAACTGACTCCATAGTATATCATGATCTAGAATGTTTTCCAATATGTAAGTATATCTAACTGTTTGCCGGTACCTTTCCCAATAAAACGGTAACCAATTTTGAAAGCTGAAATGCCAGCGTTGAAAAAATATTGAATTGGAAGGAATCTGACTGAGAAGATCAGATATCAAATCCATTTCTTCATTTAGCCGACTGCGATAGGTAGATGCCGTTAATTGATAATACGGTCCCAGGAACTGGGTTAGATGAGGCATAATAATTTCCCTTCCTGCCAGTGTCTTTTTAAAAACGAAAGGCATGCTCGCCAGCAATCTTTCATCTTTTGTGATCAATGCAACATCCCAGTTTTTTCCTGCGACCGCATCAAGCCAAAAAGGCTGATGAAAAACAGGCACTGATTGACAAAACTTTTTTATGTATTGCTCTTTATTACTCATGCTTCGATTACAGAAAGGTCTTTAAATTTTATATAACGCTTCTGCTCCGGTCGAAAATTGTTATCGAAAAATATTAACCTGCAACTGATTCACGCTTTATATTTGGTTTCACATGAAGAAGAAGATTCTGCTCATGCTTACCGATTCTTACCCTTTTGGATTGGCAGAGAACTACGTAAAAAATGAAATAGAATATCTCTCAAAATATTTTAAAGAAGTTTTTATTTTTTCCCGAACGTTAAACTCAGGAGAATCGCTTTATAAACTACCTGAAAACGTTCGGGCCTTTTCCTTAAGCGGCAGGCTTTTATTGACTGATAAAATATTAAGCTATCGTTACCTGATCTCTAAAATTTTCTGGGATGAAGTAAAATACCTTTCGCATTATCAATTACACATGCGCTGGTCTATATTAAAAATTATGCTGGCAGAACTTAAAAAAGCTCATAAGTGCATGTCGGTGCTTAAACAATTTTTGACAGATCACAATCTTAAAGAAGAAGATATTGTAGCTTATTCATACTGGACTGATAGCCGTGCATTAGCGTCGGCATGGTTGCGGAATAAAAAAATTACTGCTATTTCAAGAGCACACGGCTGGGATGTATATTTTGAGAGGCATCCTATACTGTATCAGCCATTCCGCAAGTATCTGCATGATCATCTCAATGCAATTTATTTTGTTTCAAAGGATGGAAGAGACTATTCTTTGAAGAGAATACCCGGCACAAATACCACAAAATTCAGGGTATCCAATTTAGGTACTCCATTTATTGGTCGAAATCCCGATACATTATCCAATGAGTTTATTGTTGTAAGCTGTGCCCGCCTTGTAAGTTTGAAACGGGTACACTTAATTGCAGAGATAATTTCCCGGATAAAATTATTTCCTGTCCGATGGATCCATTTTGGTGATGGTCCCTTACAGGATGAGCTATTAAAAAAAACATTTACGCTTTTCTCAGGACACGCAAATATTCACTTCGATTTCAGGGGAGATACATCCATAGACGAGATCAATAATTATTACTTGCAAAACCATGTGGACCTGTTTTTACTTACAAGTGCATACGAAGGGAAGCCGGTAGTAATTATGGAAGCGTTGTCCTTTGGCATTCCCGTAATGGCCACAAATGCCGGTGGTATAAAAGAAATGGTTAATGAGTCTAACGGTTTTTTATTAAACCTTGATTTCAGGCCGGAAGAGGCAGCAAAAAAAATTGAATGTTTTTATAATATGACAGATAAGGAAAAAGAGAATTTCCGCAGCAATGCTTTTCTTACCTGGAAGCAAAGCTTTAACGCTGATGTTAATTATCCCTTATTTGTTGAAGAAATATTATCACTGGGAAAGAAGGATTGATAGAGGCTTAAAAGCTTATCAGCATACCCGGTAATATCATACTGCCGCGCCTTCCTTCCCGCATTAACAGAAAACCTTTTATAAGTAATTTCATTGTCGATTATACGCCTGATCTTTTCTGCAAAAAGAGTAGCGTTCTGATTGGCAATCATAAATCCATTTACGCCATCATCTATTATTCCACGGTTCCCTTGTCCATCGAGGCACACTACTGGTAAACCGGTTGCCATAGCTTCTACTATTGCAAGCCCGAAAGGTTCATGAGTGGCACCATGCACATACAGATGCGCACCATGCAGATAATCTTCCACGCTGCCAACACTACCCCTAAGGGCTATATTATTTTCAAGACCATATTCCACTATTTTATTCCAAATTGCTGTATGTAAATTCCCCTCTCCTAAAATGTCCAAATGGACGGCATAATTATCTTCTTTTAAAATCTTAATTATTTCGAGAAGAAATAAATGATTTTTGCGCGGAATTAAATTTCCGGTTGTAACGAGGTTCAATTCTCTTTGAGGCAAATTTTTTGATACAAAAGAAAACCTTTGCAGATTAATTGCATTTTCAAGAAGGTGTAAGCTACTGGCTTTGAAAGGCAAAAATTTCAAAAGATATTTCATTGTATACGCGGAGTTTGCAATAAATTGATTGTTACATTCCCGGTATCTTTTCAAAATCCTCTTCCTGGTAAAAAACTCTATGATTTTTTTCTTTTGAATAATCTCCTTAAGCTTCATCGGTTCATAAGGTGAAACGGGGCCATGTACATGTGAGAAATAAGCGGTTTCCTGATTTATATTTTCACGTGTGATCTGATCGGCATAGAAAAGATGCGAATGAATAATATGAGGTTGAAATGAATCGCATATTTTTCTGAATGATTTCAGGTTTGAAATTGTACGATTAGGAAATTTCATGTATACTTTACTGTTACAATAGCATACCGGCAGATCTTTTGTAATCTCAGGATAATCATTCTGCTTATTAAAAACAATCAGCATTTGCTCAACTCCCTTTTTGGAATTAAGCTCATTACAAATATCTAATGCCAGCCGCTCAGCCCCCCCACGTGCAAGTGAATTAATCGCAAATAAAATCCGAAGGTTACTCATCCATTATTTATATGCCTGTGTGCCAAAAACAAAAAAACATTCTTAATTTTTCATGAAAATAATTTTTATGCGACTTTATGTGTTCTTTTAATTCAGTAGGCTGAAAACTAATATAATTCGTGTTTATACACATAACATACGGCAGGTCCCGATGGTTTCTTAAGGCCGTAGACATTTATAACTTTATCAAGTACCGGATACTGCGACCCATTATTTCCAATGTGAGTTTTTATTGTTATTACATTTTTTTCTATCGCCGATACGAAAAAACATTTGAAGGAAACCCTTTAAAGCCCGGCATATCGGCATATATCCCTTGTAAGAATGAAGCAGCACATTTAATGCTTTGTCTTAAAAGTCTGCTGCCCGTTGTTGATCATTTTATACTGATCGATAATGGATCTGAGGATAATACGCTTGACCTGATGTATGAATTTCAAAAAAGCCACCAGCATGAAGCCTCAATTGAAGTCATTACTATGGCAAAGGCATTACTGGTAGAAATGGTACAGGCGGCATTGACAAGAGTAAAGCATAAATGGGTATTGAAATGGGATGGCGATATGATAGCTATCACTGAAAATTTGAAAGCCATGAAAAAACGGATTACTAATATTTCCCGCCCTACCGCATATACATTACCCAGAATAAACCTTTGGGGAGATTTCTTTCATGTGAGCACATGGATGCCAGTTTTGGATGGAGGTGAATATTTTCTCCGCACCTTCAATAACCGTTTTTTTTTCAAGGAAGAATACGGAAGGCTTGAGCACGCAATTATTCCTATTTATTACACCCTTAAACGGGAAATAGATGTATTCTACAGTTTTCATCTCAGTAATATTCGCCCTCCGCTTCGCATACTCTACAGGCATTGTTATCTGGACTGGAGGCAAACGGTGAATACGGGCACAGATAAAAATAAATACAGAAGCTGGGAAAAATTTCGCAACGATTGGATGCAGCATAATTTTGGCACCAACCATGAACCTTCAGTAAAATTCAGGTTCTCGAGGTTAATTGCATCCATGGTGAAAAGAGAATATCACCCTGTTACAGAAGCGATGCAGCAAATCATTGATGAAGGAAAAGAGCCTTTTAAAATTATTTACAGAAATGACAGGCCATACCTGATGATGGATAAATCCGATTCTGATTTTAAGAATTATTATCCTTCCGACGAAGATATAAGCTGGGAACCAGACTACAGGCGTTTCTACAATGATCATATTCGGTTAGGCTTCACCAAACAGGACCATGAACCGAATAGCAGATAAATCTCCTTTCCGCATCTTTAAAAATGTTCCCTGGATTCGTTCCGGGTATCACAGTATTCGAACTTTTACATTTTATCTAAAACGGCTTGGCATTGTTAAAGGATTCAAAACTTATTCTGCTTTCCGGTATGTAACAGGAGGGATTTTAGAAATAAATGTGCCTGGAATTCGTATGCCAGTTTTGGTTAGAAGCGGCACTTCAGATGCACATTCGTTTGAACATATTTTTATTTTTAATTCATATTCCACTTCATCTAATAATGAGTCGGGATTAATTATTGATGGGGGAGCCAATGCCGGCTATGCATCCATATGTTTTACCCACCGTTTTCCTGAAAAAAAAAAATTGCAGTAGAGCCTGAACCCTCAAATGCCGAAATCACCAAAAAAAATATCAGAAATTATCCAAACATTATATTATTGGAAGCGGCTATATGGAATAAAAATATCCCATTGAAAATAGTGGATAAGACTGTTTCAAAATGGGCAATACGAGTCAAAAATACAGGTTACAATGAAACAGGAACAATTCATGGTATTACTATAGATACCATACTTAAGCAATCCGGCTACAATTATATTGATATTCTGAAGCTGGATGTGGAAGGATCGGAAGCAGAAATTTTTTATGAAGGTGTAGATGAATGGCTGCGGAAAACGAAATGCATTATAATTGAGTTTCATGACCGGTTTAAGGAAAAATGCTCAAAAACATTTTATAAAGCAATTGAAAAGTATTCTTACCACAAATTAATAAATGGAGAAAATGATATTTTAATTTTCGACCACAATGATCAGAAATCAGAGTAAACCAATTTGTCTGGCTACTTCCTCCTGGCAAAGAAGGATGTTATCTGCACTTCCCCGATTGATTGCCGGCAGGCGAACAGGTGCATTCTTTTCATTCATATCAAAATAACAGTAAGTCATGTTTTCCAGCATTTGTGAAATTTTAATCGCTGTTTCCTGTTTCAAAACCTCCAGCAGGATGGACGGTTTAAATTGACGCAGGTAATTTTCCATTCCTGCCAAAACTTCCAGTTCATGCATTTCAACATCTATTTTCATCAAATCTATTTTCTGCAAGTTATTTTCCTGAATGAATGTTGCAATTTTCTTTACCGGGACTATTGTTTCTTTCAGAAAAGAATTTTGCTTAAGCATCTCCCGATTTAGACTTGCGCTGTATGTGTGCGTATTTTCTAAATCATAAAATTTTGCGGTGTCATTTTTATCAGAAAGAGCATAATAAAAACAGTGGACATTTTTTAGCTTGTTGAGTGCCACATTCTTTTCAAACTTTGTATAGATATTTTTAGAAGGCTCAAAACCATACACTTTTGCAGATTGATTTAATTTTGCAGCAATCAGGGAATATATGCCTGTATTAGCCCCGATATCAAATATAACTGATGATTGTTTTGAAAGTAGTTTCCAGTATTTGATCGAATTTTTTTCCCAGCCATTATCTATCCCTTTCCAGAAGATTTCATTTTCAATTGTAGAAGAATAGTGTACCAATCTTAATTCCTCTTTATCAACCCGGGTTTTAAAAATTCCGTTAAACTTAGTGTCCCGGTAGTATTTTTCATGATTAAAAGGTAATGCACGCAATAAAAGGCAGATATCTTTTTTAAAAGGAAGAATATGGTAGGTTTTTAAAAGCCATTGGTAAATAACAGCAGAAATGCTCATACAGATTAGAGTATTACTTTAAAGCTTCCGCTGGAATTTTATTATTGAAAAATAGCTTAAAGAGATACCCCACATCACGAAGAGTATATCCGGCTCTATTCCTGAATATAAGAATTTTAAAAAGCTGGATAAAATAATTTATTGCCAGTCTTTTTATTCTTAGATAGTTAAGTATATACGGATCAAAAAAGGAATAGACAAAAAAGGAAATAGATTTTGTATCACTGCTGTATTTTGAAATATGAAAAACACGGTAGGCCGCAGTGTTATTCCGAAGAATGATCCGGTCAATCTGTTTTGATTTGCCTAAAAACTGAGAAGTAATCCTTATGTAATACAGCGGAAGCACATAGGCACCATCCCTGATAAAAAAATCTGAATTGCTACTATTTTTTATTTCTCTTCTATAAATAACCAATGGTTTTGGTATATACTTAAACAAATATTTTTGTGCAAGCTTAAGCTGCATGTCAAGATCTTCATAAATCATCTGCTCGTTAAAGCTACCTGCTTCTTTTAAATGAATGGTTCGGTAGATAACAGAAGGCGCAATCACCATACTGCCATTACAGAGTATTTCAAAAAAAACCTCTCCTTCCATTATTTTATTGCGGCGAGAAAAATTTTCCTCTGTTATAGATCCACTCTCATTGCAAAAATCAACAGGTGTATGAAGAAGCGCATACTCTTCCGGTAACTTTTCAAATTCCCTAACTAAAATTTGAAGGCGCTCCGGTTTCCAAAGGTCATCACCAAGGGAAGAAAAATATTTACCCTCTGCTAAATTCAGACCATCATTTAAGCTTTTACAGATGCCTTCATTTTTTTTGTGCCGGATAAAGGTGCAACTGAACTGATGAGTATCAATCCATTCCTTTACTATTTCAGCAGAATTATCTGCGGAACCATCGTCAATAACAATGTTTTGAATTCTTTCCTGAGGATAATATTGTTTTAATACAGATTCCAATGCCATGATTACTCTTTCACCGGAATTGTAAATAAGCGTGCACACCGTCACCAATGGTAAATTGATGTAATTATCCATGAAAGAACCCGTTGATTTGTTCGCAAACATACTCCACTGAAACGGAGCTTAAATTTGGATACATCGGTAAGCTAAGGCATGTTTCCGCAATGGTTTCAGCTATCGGAAATTCACCCCTTTTATAACCCAGATAAGAATAGGCTTTTTGAAGATGAGGCGGAACAGGATAGTGAATCATTGTTTCGACATTTCGGCTGGCAAGATATTTTTTTAACTCATCCCGTTTTTCAGTTCTGATTAGATAAATATGAAAAACACTGGTGGAGTTTATTGCTACTTCCGGAAGAATAATTCCTTCTATACCAAACAAAAGGCTACTGTAGTGTTCCGCAATTTTAACTCTTTGTTTATTGCGTTGCTGAAGCTTATCTAACCTGGTTAAAAGAATAGCTGCCTGTAGCTCATCAAGTCTTGCATTATTGCCGATTATATCACTGTAATATTTCTTCTCGAAACCGTAATTTCTAAGCTTTTTTATTGCAGTTAATAACCCTTCACTATCCGTGGTAATGGCACCTGCATCTCCCAATGCTCCCAGGTTTTTGGTAGGATAAAAGCTGGTTGCGTTTATATGTCCGAAGCTGCCGGTCAGTTTTCCAAAATTGGTTGCACCGTGAGCCTGGGCATTATCTTCTATAACATACAAACGAGAATTTTCTGCAACACTCATAATTGCACTCATTTCACAGGCCTGGCCGAATAGATGAACGGGTATTATCGCCTTAGAATGCCCGGTAATTTTTTCTTTAATCAGCGCCGGATCAATATTGCACGTAGTTTTAAGAGGCTCTACAAAAACAGGCCTGGCACCAACATTTGACACCGCAATAACAGTTGCAATGTAGGTATTGGAAGGCAAAATTACTTCATCACCTTCACCAATATCCAACGCCTTAAGAGCGAGCTGCAAAGCATCTAATCCATTGCTGATACCCGCACAAAATTTCACTCCATTAAACCTTGCGTATTGTCTTTCAAACTCTTCCACTTTTCTCCCAAGAATATACCATCCACTGTCTAATACCTCCTTAACCGCATCCATAATTGAAGATGCTTCATCCGGCAATAAACTGAGATCATTAAAAGGGACGGTCACAGAAAAAGTTATTTCTTTCAATCAAAGAAGCAAAGCACTAATTAGATTTTTTACAATTCAAAAAAAACTCAGAACCGTTCTCCGGAAAATATTTTGTAATCAAGTAAAATCCCTCAAGCATGTTATCATCTATTAATTTTATATCTACCAGTTGCTGCATTTGTTTATGTGTAAATGGTTTAAAGAAATAGGAACCGTTATCTATTACATTAAATCCATATTCATTTACTAAATGGGACAAAGATTCTATATCATAAGTATGGTGTTGCTGAAGGCTTATCTGGGAAGCGGATATCTCATGTAGGTCTTTAATGAGCCCTGCTTCCTTAGCAAGCAGCCGGTGAAAAGACTTAGCATTCGGAACATTGAAATGAATAACAGTATGGAGCGCACATAGATTGGATAACCTTAACAAGAGGCTTTCCGGCTTTTCAATTTCATGCAACAAACCACTTACAATTATCATATCAGGAATAAAGGGCAATTCCCTGACCTCCTCAACCATCCCGTTTACAATCAAAACTTTTTCTTTAATCCGGGTATTTTTATCAATGTCATGCACTGCCTGCTGAAAAAATAGTGAAGCAGGTTCGATTATAAACCACCGATCGAAGTCGGTGAAATGATTAACAAGACTATCGGAACCGCAGCCCACCTCTACCACTGTTCTATGCGGATATTTCATAATACTTTCAATTACACATTTTTTCCGGTATCGCGCCTGTATTATTTCGAACGGATGATTACGATAGGAATCAGAATATTGATCAAGGTTTCTGGCCATTTAAATTTTTATTCTGTAAAAATCTGAAATACTAATTTTAGCTCCGAAGCTTTCTTTAAACGACATTAAGTTTTCATTAAGCCACCTACCTTCCTGTTCTGTAGATTTTCCCAGATCTAAATATTTCTTTTCTTTGTATACTTCTGAAAGAAGGTGATAAATAAGCAAATCAATAGCACCCATTTGTTCACCGGCATTACTTGCTGCTATATATTGGGCATGGGCCACATTTTTAGATTCATAAATCAATGTTCCACCAATCATTTCTGTATTCTGATAACAAGCAAATAGCTTAATATTTTCTGGAAATTTTTCAGCAAGCAATTCTATCTCTTTCGCATTATGCGCGGCACGTGCATGATATTTTGACTGGAGGCGAAAATCCACTATCTTGAAATAATCAGAAAAATCTTTTGATTGTTTTATTTGCAAGTTCATTTTTCCTGCACGTGAAATTTTCGCTTTTCTGTCCTTTCGCAATTTTACTTTGCACGAAGGAATTAATGTAGCAGAAGAATCTCTCCTATGTAATTCAAAGCCATATATAAACAAGCTGTAGAGATCTTCTTCTGTAAGGCAAGTGTGATAAATACCGGGAATAGCTTTATAAATAATTTCTCTCACGCCTTCTTCTTTTGCATAATTCAAGAAAACATCAAAGCAATTATTCATTCTTTTCTGTTTCATGGCAGAATTGCAAAGAAAACCGCCGTATGTTAATCCTTCATGGCTAATAAAAGATTCGTTATTTTTATTTAAAGGCAACAACGCAATCAGATGATCATCTTCTGTTATCATCAACGAATGATCTTGAAAGCGATCGCTATGGTAATCCATATAGTCGCGATAAAATAAAAACGTAGCGTTTTTACTTTCAGAGATAAAATTATCCCAGCGCTGTTTCCATGAAGGATTATATCTTATAATATTAAGCACAATTATTTCTGCAATCAAATTTTGAATACCTCATAATTTCTAATGTACTCTGTTTCATCATATAATTTTGAGCACAATACCAGTTGTACCGCATTGTGTGAATATTGCATTGTAGTCCACGTAAAAGGTGGAATGTATAAACCGACATTTGGATTATTCAATCTGAAAACCTCTAATATTCCATTCCGGCGCTCGGTATTGACCGTTATCTGACCTGCTACTGCAATAAGAATTTGTTCATTTAACTTGTGAGCGTGTCTTCCCCTTACAATACTTTCAGGTGTATAGTAAGTCCAAAATGAGCGAAGGACCGGAAAAGGAATTTCCTTTTCGAACTCAAACACGGAGATATATCCTGTTATCGGTTCGCCTATTTTTTGAAATTCAATAAGATGGGGTTCAGTAACATTCATTGAAACTCTTTCCAGGATGAGAAATTTATTGCTGTAATTTGCTTTAAAAACATCACATCATCTTTTAGGAGATTAGTGAGCCAGATGCTGACCGATTCATCAGGTGAATAAGTCTGAATATTATGTTTTTCTTCCTGTAATAAAAGTTGCTTTGTAAATTCATTTTGTATAAGGTAATTTTTTACCCGGTTCGGTACCAGCTTTTTTATTGCAGGTAAATTTAAACGTGCCCTATTGGTTTTATAACTTTTTTGCGTACCGTTTGCCTGGATTTTAACAGCAGTTTTTAATTCGCTGATCTCTAAAAATCGGTAACAGGAGTTAATAGTTTCCATTGGCTGACTATTCAGCTCTTCGGTAATAATAATGTGGATATTACTTCTTCCGAAAACACGTATATATTCTGAAATCCATTTACCGTAATGGCTTAGTTCGAGATAGCTTTTGTAAAAGCCATTATAGAATGAAAAGTTTGGATTAAAAGGTTTTTTAATATCGGCCTCTAACTCTTCCCGAAATGAATTCAAGGGTCGTCCCTGAGATAAAAGCCAGTTATAATGAGAAACAATCCTTTGGATGGGATTGCGCAGAATGAAAATGAATTTTGGATCCGCAATATACTGTTGGATTCTCCTGATGGCGTTAAGTGAAGCCATATAGGTAGTGCTGGATTCACCATAGTATTTAATATTGACAGCTGAGGTGCTGAATAAATTTAAATATTGATCAAACCCTTTTTCAAAATATTTATCAATGGAAAAGAAATGAGGTTCTTTAACCGAAGCCATCTGTACCAATGGGTGCTGATTCAAATAAAGATGAAGGCTTGACGTGCCGGACTTCCCGGCTCCCGGAATAAATAAGTTCGGAAACCTATATTTCATTTACTGAAATTTTGAAATCCATAAAAAACCTGTCACGACCCTTTTGTTGCACCATTCCTGCGCCAAAATAATCTCCTTCTTCAATACTGAGCGTAAATGCATTTTCAAGATAATCCACCATATCCAGACCACCGGCAGTTTCAAACAGGTATAAATCACACAGGTAATCATCGGCAGATAAAGGACATTTTTTTATTTCCCAAATAATACGGGCAGCACCTTGAAGATTTACTTTTTCATTTTTAAGCCCTGATGCCAGGCTCAATAACCGATTCCCAAAATTATCTTTTATGGAAAGAGTTATATAAGCACTAATGCGCTCAGCCGGTAACCGTGGAACCAAACTTACTATAATACGCACATCACTTCCTGTGTTAAAAATATTAACCGGTGTTCCATTGTTATCCGTAATAGTAAAATTGCTGAAGCGATATTTTCCATTGCCGCTGCGACCTGTACTGTCTAATAAATTATTATTTCTGCTTAAAGGATGATGGTAAATCTGGATTGCTTCCGATGCAGCACCCCGGAAAATGATTTTACCATTATCCAGCAGCATGGCACTTTTACATAGCCTGCTAATTGCTCCCATATTATGACTCACAAATAATAATGTTCTTCCATCCTTTTCGCTTACATCCTTCATTTTGCCAAGACATTTATTTTGGAATTCTGCATCGCCTACTGCAAGCACTTCATCCACAATTAAAATCTCCGGTTCCAAATGAGCCGCTACTGCAAAAGCGAGCCTTACATACATCCCGCTGCTGTACCGTTTTACAGGCGTATCAATAAATTGTTCGATACCGGAAAAGCTGACGATCTCCTCGAATTTATTTTTGATTTCCATTCTCTTCATACCCAGAATGGCGCCATTCATAAATATATTTTCACGGCCTGTAAGTTCCGGATGAAAACCCGTGCCTACTTCAAGCAGGGATGACACTCTTCCGTTCATTTCCACCCTCCCTGATGTAGGTTCTGTAATACGTGAAAGAATTTTAAGCAGCGTACTTTTTCCTGCTCCATTCTTCCCAATAATACCAATTACTTCCCCTTTTTGCACTTCAAATGATACTTCCTTTAGAGCCCAGAATTCAGCAGCATTATTTTTACGTCTTAAAAAAATATTTTCAATACGGTCAGAAATGGCTTCCCTGAAATTTCCGCTATGCCTTCTACCTATAGTATACTTCTTCGATAATTGCTCTACCCTGATTACTGGCTCCATGCTCTGTTCTGTTAAATGATGTCGGCAATCCTGCTCTCTGTTTTCCTAAAATAAAAAATACTGCTGACAAAAAGCAGAACAGTAATAGATAAACTATATAGTAAATACTGTTTTTCAGGTAAGGGAATATTAAGCAGGGACCACCGAAAAGCATCTACCAAAACAGCCATTGGGTTTAGGTACACTATCCATTTATATTCAGAAGGAATCAATGATGTAGGATATGCTATCGGAGTTATATATAATCCGATCTGAACCAGGAATGGGATGATGTATTGAAAATCACGAAAACGAATGGTAAGCGCACTAAGCCAAATTCCTGCTGAAAGAGATAATAATATTAAGATAAAAATTATGAAAGGCAAGGCAATAATCTGAAGCGGCGGAACCACATGGTAGCTGATTAATAATATTAAAAGGATTACAAAAGTGATGCTGAAATCTATTAAGCCTGCCAGGCATTTTGAAAAAGGAATAAGTAACCTTGGGAAGTAAATTTTAGTTACAAGTTGCTGTGCATTGATAATGGATTGTCCTGCCTGGGTAATCACATATGATAAATAACTCCAGGCCCACATTCCTGTCATGGCAAAAACAGGATATGGAATAGAGCCACTGTCAATTTTTGCAGCTTTGTTAAATACAAAAATGAATATTAGTAGCGTAAAGACAGGTTGAATTACAGCCCATACAATACCGAGCACCGTTTGCGCATAACGTATTTTAAAGTCACGATAAGCAAGCATCCATAGTAAGTCGCGGTAATAAAATATCTCCCGTAAATTTACCTTCCATTTTGATTGACCGGCTTCAATTACCGTTTTCATGGGTGTTTAAGTTCGCTGACGGTGAAGTTATAATTAATGTGAATCAACAGGCTTGCAATTGAAGTAACAACCACAGTGAGATATTTGAATGTATTAATTCCTAAGGTGGTATTAATCTTTAATAGTTATTGAATGGAATTCAAATTTAAAATTCCCTTATCGGTTCGATTCTCAGATTTTGATTCATTAGGCCACGTGAATAACGCGGTTATTTTATCTTATTTTGAAGAAGCAAGGATCCGATATTTTGAAGAAGTAATAACCGGCAATAAAGTAAATTGGTCAGAGAACGGAATAATACTTGCCAAAGTAATAATTGATTTTCGCAAGCCCATTAAGGATTATCATAACTATTTTGTGTTTATCTGTTGTTCCCGCCTTGGCACAAAAAGTTTTGATTTTTCATACAAAATTATTCAGGAGCTTAATAATGATATACAGGTGATGGCTGAAGGAATAACCGTTATGGTTTGCTACAATTATAAAACTGCGCAAACTATTGAAATGCCTTTGGGTTGGAAAAAGAAAGTGGAATTATTTGAAGGCAAAAGCTTATCTGCATAAGGGTGAACTGAATAACGCTTTTTGTAAACAGGTATTAGAAATGAGCTGATTGCGCACGCTCTATCACCGTTACGCTCCAGGCTTCTGCTTTAGAAGCAAATAATTTTTTTGATTTTACCCAGGTCTTTTTAAAAAATTCAGAGAAACGATAATGGTCCAGGTAATGCTCATCCTCCCAAATACTATATGTAAAAAAAATACTTGGATCACTCAACTCCTGTAACAATTCAACGTGGTGACAGCCATCGAAAGAAGCAATAGTCTCTTTTACTTCTTTAAATATGATGAGGAAATCACTTACTTTATCAGGCTGAAGGGTAATTTTTACTAATCGGGTAATCATAACAGATAATTTAATTATTTGGTGTTTTGCAGGCCCGCAAATTACTTTAAAGGTATTGAGCGAGAAAGAAATTAATTCTGCCCAAGCTCATAACTATATATTAATAAGTGACTAATTTCACCACCTTACAAAATATTTATGCCTTTAGATTTAATTGGGAAATTAATTACAATGCTTCCGGAACAAACCGGTCAGGGACAAAATGGAAATTGGTTTAAGCAGAGCTTTGTTCTTGAAACTCAGGATCAGTATCCTAAAAAAATATGTTTTACTGCCTGGAATGACAAAGCGGAATTTTTAAAATTATTAAAAACTGGGGACGAAGTAAAAGTTGCCTTTAACTTAGAATCCCGGGAATATAATGGCCGGTGGTATACCGATGCAAAAGTATGGAGGATTGAAAAAATGTCAGGCGGTGAGCAAAGCACGCGCTCTGAATATGCTTTAAACACGGAACCTCCGCAGGAAGACGTATCACAGTTTAGAGACGATCTTCCATTTTGATTAGCCTAATGGTTTAATGAATATCCTTTTCTATTATACTCAATAAGCTGTTATCTTTTTAACAATTAGCTGATCAAGCTGTTTTATAAAAAAAATATATCCGCAATTAGGGCATACAATACTAGTGTACCCCCAATAGAAAATGAAACTGCAAGAGCATGTACCATTTTTAAAGGAAGATAACAGCCACAAATGATCTTATTTTTTCCAGACAATAAGAGAGATTCAGTAACAGTGGTCATGATTGATTTTTTAGAATGAGAGATAAGTAAAATTATCTGTCACCGTTGCATCAAACAATAACACATTTGAGGTATGCTATACTTACTTCAGAAAAATGAAGCTGGATTTTATCGTCCGGCGATAACCAGATTCAGTGCTGTTAGTTATATAATCCTGGTCAATAGTTTAATAACCAAAAAGAAGAATAATCCTGTTCCAGTCCAGGCTCCAAACTCCACCATCCATTCCTTTAACTTGTCTTTCATTTGTTCTTATTTGCAATGCATTTTGGCAAATAATATGCAAGATAAAGAAGGAAAATACTTAGTTTAATTTATCATATGTAGGTGCTTGAAATACTTTGTATAAAAAATCTGGTATATGCAAAACGTGACAAATTAATGACGAGAGTCCGGATAAAGTTTTTACGGTTCGTCTTTGTTTAACTGATTACTTGTAATAAAATCAGACAACTACAGCGGCGTTTCTTAATATTTTTTCATAAAATGATTCATACATAGGTAATATCTTTTCTATATCATATTTTTTTGCTTGTTCTAAGGATTGCTTTTTAAATTGATTTAAGATTTGCTCATCTGATAATAAATAAACAGCATTTTCAGCCATTTCATCTGTTTTACCAACTGAACTCATGAAACCGGTAACGCCCTGAATTATAATTTCCGGAATCCCTCCTGCATCGGTAGCTATCACAGGCACCTCAGTAGCCATGGCTTCAAGAGCTGCTAAACCGAAGCTCTCAGTTTCAGAAGGCATTAAAAACAAATCACTAACCGCCAGAAGTTCTTCCACCGGGTCTTGCTTTCCCAGGAACCGTACGTCATCCATCAATTGTAAATCGCGGCACATGATCTCCATGGTCTGCCGGTCTGGACCATCCCCAACCAATAGAAGCTTTGAAGGTACCTGCTCGTGTACTTTATAAAAAACTTTTATTACATCCTGCGTGCGTTTTACCTTACGGAAATTGGAAGTATGAATTAATATTTTTTCTCCATTAGGCGCAATTGCCTTTTTAAAATGTTCCTTTTTTGCTTTCCGGAAACGTTTCAGATCCACAAAGTTGGGAATCACTTCGATTTCCTGTGCGATATTAAAATTTTTATACGTCTGTTTTTTCAGATCCTCTGATACAGCAGTTACTCCATCTGATTGATTTATTGAAAAAGTTACTACCGGTGCATATGTTGGATCTTTTCCTACCAGCGTTATATCAGTTCCGTGAAGGGTGGTTATGTATGGAAGCTCAAGACCTTGTGTCTTCAGGATTTGCTTCGCCATATACGCAGTGGCCGCATGTGGAATGGCGTAATGCACGTGGAGCAGATCCAAATGCTCAAATTTTGCTACATCCACAATTTTACTGGATAAGGCGGTTTCATACGGAGCCCTTTCAAATAAGGGGTAATCAGCAAAACTTACTTCATGGTAAAAAACATTTTCAACAAATGAGTCAAGCCTGGCAGGTGCACGGTAAGAAATAAAGTGCACTCTATGGCCTTTTTGCGCAAGCGCTTTTCCCAATTCGGTAGCAACCACACCGCTTCCGCCATAGGTAGGGTAGCAAACAATTCCAATTTTCATAGATACTTATTTATAATGTAAAGATACCTGCTTCGTAAAAGCATAGAGACAAACTTCACGAACATAAAAAATTCATCAATAGTTTAATATGCTTTAACTTATTCAATTGTATAATGTCAAATAATTCTTTTATGTGGATTACTATTTTATTTTTTAAGTTTTGGATCAAAAGCATCCCGTAATCCTTCCCCTATCAAATTGAATCCGGTAACCGTACTAAAAATCATCAATCCCGGAAATATTACCATCCACCATGCATGGTAATTACCTCTTGCATCATTTAACAGCGATCCCCATGTTACTAAATCGTGAGGCACACCCACACCTAAGAAAGACAGTGATGATTCTAACAGTATGGCATTTGCAATCCCAAATGAAATGGTAACAATTGCGGGTGAAATTGCATTGGGTAATGCATGGCGGAGGAGAATCCTGAGTTGGCTATAACCTAATGCCCGCGCAGACTGGATGTATTCCTGATTTCTGACCCTTAACATCTCCGCACGGGTTAGCCTCGCTATTACTGTCCATGAGGTAAACCCTATAATAAGTATTACGTTTAGGATGGAAGGTTTTAAAATAGCAGTAAGCGATAAAATAAGCATAAAAACAGGAAGCGAAACAAGGATTTCGATAAGACGGGATATAATGGAATCAACAGGGATGTATATCTTATTTTTTAAGAATGGTAGCTTACTGATCCATTTTCCTATATAAGTAAACAGGCCAATAAATACAATTAAATCAGACAGGATGAATATGGCTTCGAATAATATGGTGACGAATGAATTGCTGAATGTTTTACTTAAGATTCCTTTCCAGATTTGAATTCCATAAAACCAGCCTGCACAAATGCCTAAGATAACCATCCAAAATTCACCTCTTGTACTGATGAACGTGCGATCTCCGAAAAACCCTGCCAGCGAGCCCAGAATTAATCCGATGAAAGCTGCGATACCCATTGAAATAAAACCCACAGTAATTGAAACTCGGGTACCGTAGATTAAACCTGCCAGCAAATCGTTTCCCCGCTGTCCTGTTCCAAGCCAATGCCTGCAGCTTAAAGGAATTGGTAAAATTAAACCTGAAGGATTTAAAAATTTCTGTTTTTCAAAGGGACCTGTGAAGTTTGCATTCATAAAATCACTCTTCCAGGGAGAATACCGTATTGGAGCCCATATCACTGTTTCAAAATAAAATTGATTCCAGCTATTGTTATTTAAATCTATGGTTTCAGTGCTATCGTTCTGGCTATTCTTTATCTGGTATGAGTGCCTGAAAGTGAATGCAGGAAAAAAAAAGGATTTCTGATATTTAATCAGAAGCGGACGGTCATTTGCAATTACCGGTGCGAGTATGGCAATGAGCATCAAAAATGCGAGAAAATACAATGAAGCATATGCTCCTTTATTCTGTTTAAACTGACGCCAGAAATAGTGAGTAAAACTTGATCGATCAGTTTTCATTTCCCTAAACTGATATTACCATTTTAAAATTGGTGGAAGTGCTTTACACTGGTGATACTTTTCATTTTAATTGATATTCTTAACTAGTCCCGGCAGAAAATGAAATTCTTGGATCTGCGGCAGCATACAATACATCCGCAAACAAATATCCGGTAAGGGTCATTATACCTGTAATAGTAAATACTCCGACAATTACCGGATAATTCTGACTTTGAATTGCCTGAAATGTTTCAAGCCCCATTCCAGGTATCGTGAAGATGGTTTCAAGAATAACACTACCGCCAACTGCCGCAGGAAAAATATTGGAAAATACGGTGATAAGAGGCAACCAAGCATTACGGAGTGCATGTTTATAGATCACTGCTCTTTCACTCAATCCCTTTGCCTTAGCAGTGCGAATATAATCCTGATGAATTACGTCCAGCATGGCTACGCGCACAATCCGGCTTAAATAAGCCAGGGAGCTATACGTATAGGCAATAAGCGGCAAAATCAAATAAGGCAAACTGATCTTTATTTTCGCGAACACGGATGACTGGTCCGGGTACCCGGTAACAGGCTTAACTCCAGAGGCTGGAAACCAGTTAAACAATTCAACATTCGCAAACGTCAATAGTAATAAAGTTGCTACCCAGAATACCGGCATAGAATGTAAAAGGAACAGTATAACAGAAGAACGCCGGTCAAAGCGGGAGCCGTGTCTTACTGCCGCTTTTATGCCAATAAGAATGCTTATAAGGTAGGCAATGAATACAGATGAAAGCGTCAATATCAATGACCAGCCAATATGTTTTTTTATCTCAGCCATTACGGGTTCGCGCGTAACATAGGACATACCAAGGTCGCCACGGATAATACCCCGTGAGTAGATACTATGATTTCCTGTAAGCGCACTGCCATCTCCCAAGAGCCAGCGCTGGTATTGATTATCGGAATAAAAATGAATTGATGGAATAAAATTTTCCCAGCGCCCGGGCGACGTTACCACTTTTTCAAACTTTTCTTCCACCGTTTTCAATAATGCAGCAGAAGGATTTAAAAAGATATAACGGTAATACAAAGAGCTTAAGGCTTCTATTTTTAACTTAATTAATGCCGGATTACTTTCCGCTAATAAAGAATAAGTTTTTGAACGCGATTCAATAATAGCGTCATGAATCTCATTTATTGACATTTTCTTTTTTTCACCACTATCCAAAACTATTTCTTCCTGTGCCCTATTTAATTCCTGTAACGCGGCATGGTACTGTTCAATCCATTTCCAGTTTCCATATGCATAAATCAATTTAGCCATTGCATTCCGTACATTTTTGTCCGGAATTTTATATAAGGTATCCGGAAAGGCCATGGGTAAAACAGAAAAATAGAAAACAGGGAGATCGAGACCCAGACGATGCCTCCAGTAAATGCGTTGCTGTTGTTGTGATGCTGTGTTTGCATTTACAATATCTTCAGATGGAGAAGCGGTCATTAAACGCTCTACAGGATCACCCGGTGTATTTACATTTATTATAAATCCCAAAATTGAAATAAGGATAAGGATGGGAATAAAAAGAAGTATGCGATTAACCAGATATTTAAACATATTGCACCAGAAAGATATAAAAGACAGAGAAAGCAGCAGAACGTATTATTTTCTGCTCTGTGTAATTACCTTAGGCCTTGAAAGCAATTTCAGATCATTTACAATTACACCGGGAAGCTCCGAGGTGAGCGTCACATTCCCGAACCGCTTATGAACAATTACTTTCCGGTAAGGTGTATACATAAATATGCAAGGCTGATCATCATAAACAATTTTCTGAAGCCGCTTCACCATCGATATCCGCTTTTGCTCTTCAATGGTCACCTTTATAGAATCAATTAACTGGTCAGATGCAGCGGTGCCAAAGCCGCTATAATTACCTCCATTATCACTCCAGGAACGGGTATGCCAAAGTTGCGTGTAATCTTCGGGCTGCGAATTAGTGGACCAGGAAATGAATGCCATATCGAAATCATGCTTTGCAGCATTCATACGCAGCGTAGATTGGTCGGTGGTTTTTAAAATTAAATTTATACCTGCCGTTTTCATTGATTCCGCTATCACATTTACCAATTGTTGCATGGATTTTCCTGAAATGGTATAGATCAATTCGATGCTCATTTCTATTTTTTCACCATCCACTATTTTATCGCGAATACCATTTCCATCAGTATCTTTCCACCCTTCCTTATCCAATATTTTTTTGGCGCCCTCCACATCAAAAGAAATAAGTTTTAAATCCGGATTAAATTCTTTTTTAAGAGGAGAAACCATGCTGGGCCAGCGTTTTGCCTTACCTAATGCTATTACCTGGATAATCTGATCTACCGGCACCAGCATCGCCATCGCTTTTCTTACGTTAACATCTACCAGCAGTTTTTTTCTATGCGAGCCATCCGGTCTTTCATTCATAACAATCATAGTGCTGGTATACATCTCCATAAAGGCAGAATTGTAATTATGGTTAAAGGCAGAATCATTTTGCAGGCTCATAAGTGCCTGTGTAGTAAGCCAGGTAGAGACGTCAATTTGCTGGGATTCACATTCAAGCTTTGCTGCATTTTCGTCGCGTATAACTTTAAAAATAATTTTATCAGGAAAATTACTGAGGTACCTGTTGGGATGCTCCAGCTTTTGTACCCAGTTATTTTCTTTTCGCAGAAGCGTAATCGTCTGATCCCGATCCCAGGAAATTACTTTATAGGGGCCCTCACCAAACTGAAGACTCAAATCGTTGCCATATTTTCCCTCATTAAAATTATTTGCCCACGCGACAAGATCAGGGTGCTGGTCAGATTTTAAATTTAAATCGTCCAGTTGTTCCATGGAATAATTTGCCAGCACATTTGCGGAATCATAAAATTTATGTGAAAGAATAAAGTAGTCTGAAATCATCTGGAGGTTTGAAATACTTTTTTCTTTCATAACTATCGTAAACTTTTTATGGTTAGCAGAATCGGGAATAATGGTTTTTATATTCTCCAGATATGGCTTCATATTTGGATTATTCGTGAGCGGGCATTTATTTGCTTTAAAGGTAAAAATGACATCATCCGTTGTTATCGGCGTACCATCATCCCAGGAAGCCTCCTCCAATAGATCGTACGTAAATCTCAGATAATCATCAGAAATCACAGGCATGGCTTTTACCAGCATAGGAATTATCTGTTGGTTTGCCTGGTCATAAGTCAGCAGCGTAAAGTGAGTCAGCCGCAGAATCCATAAAGCATTAAAGAAGGATGTATTTACAGGATGAAGATATTGCGGATCAGATAACCAATGTACCACCAGTACATTATCTTTTGACCACGCGGGGTCAATATGTTGCGCATCCTTGAGCTGAACAAAAGCTCCGTGGTTTACATTAGAAATAGTAGTTCCTCTATCATTATGATTACACGAAGGGAAAAAAATACCTGAAAAAATAAAGGCCCAAATCACATACCGGAACCGTTTCATGAAAATGGTTTTGATCCATCTAATCTAAGTATTGAACAAATGCTCAATAGTTTTATTTTTAAAGTATCCTTACTTTCTGTTCCCCAAACAATCAGCATTATGGGGCGTTAATTATAAGATGGAAACCATTTTAATAACAGGAGGAACAGGATTGATCGGGAATTACCTTACTTCCTTTCTTCAAAATGCAGGATATAAAATAACTTATCTAAGCAGAAAAAAGAACACTACCGGAACAGTAAAGACCTATCTATGGGATCTTAAAAATTACCGGATTGATGAAGAAGCAATTACCACATGTAATCACATTATTCATCTTGCAGGGGCAAATGTAGCAGATAAAAGGGGACACCTGCCTATAAAAAAGAAATTGCGGACAGCCGCATAGAAAGTCTAAATCTCCTTTATGAATCTTTAAGTAAAATTCCGAACCAGGTACAAACCATCGTTTCTGCTTCCGGTATAGGCTATTATGGTGATCAGGGTAATGAATGGCTATCAGAGGACCAGCTAGCAGCGCGAAACAATGATTTTTTAAGTCTGGTATGCGATCAATGGGAGCAGGCAGCCCGAAAATTGTCACAATTAAATAAAAGGGTTATCATCATCAGGACCGGAATTGTGTTGACAGAAAAAGGTGGTACGCTTCCTCCTTTATTACAATCGCTGAAATTTGGAATTGCACCTATTTTCGGCAGCGGAAAACAATATTACTCATGGATTCATATCCAGGACCTTTGCCGTATGTATTTGTACGCAATAGAGAAAAAAAATTTAAAGAATGTTTATAATGGAGTGGCCCCCTGCCCGGAGCAATACCGTGAGCTGATTAATGCGATAGCCCGGGTAAAGAACAAAATAAAAATAAATATACCTGTGCCCCTTTCTTTGCTAAAAATTTTTCTTGGAGAATTTTCAGAGACTCTTGGAACGAGTATTCGATGCTCTTCAAAAAAAATTGAAGATGCCGGTTTTCAATTCCGGTACCGTGAGCTAAAAGAAGCATTAACTGATCTTATTTAAATTATTCTTCATTTTCCGAAATGTTATCTTCGCGCGATTTATAATTCGATGTCATCTGCTGTTATTTTTTCATGCATTATTTTATACTCCGTAGTTCTTTTTGCAATTACCTTTTTTACAAGCAGGAAGGCAGACAATGCGTCTTATTTTATTGGAAATAAATCATCCCCGTGGTATGTAGTAGCGTATGGCATGATTGGCGCGTCTTTATCAGGGGTTACATTTATGTCGGTACCCGGAGCCGTATACACAACTCAATTTTCATATCTGCAGGTAGTGCTTGGCTATTTGGTTGGGTATGCTATTATTGCTCTGGTCCTGATGCCGGTATACTACAGGCTCAACCTAACCTCCATCTATACGTATCTGGATCACCGCTTCGGCAGCGTGAGCTACAGGACTGGCTCACTGTTTTTCATTTTGTCAAGGACTATCGGCGCAGCTTTCAGGATGTATATTGTTGTAAATGTGCTTCAGACATTTGTGTTCGAGGGGTGGCATGTTCCCTTTGCTGTAACCGTACTTACTTTTATTGTACTCATTTTACTATATACGTTCAAGGGAGGCGTAAAAACCATTATATGGACGGATACTCTTCAAACAACCTTTATGCTGGTTGCAATGCTCTTTACAATAGTTTTTATTGCTCAGCAGCTTAACCTGGATTTTCTATCCCTGATAGAAAAAATTCATGGTGCAGATTATTCCAAAATTTTTGTGAGTGATGTAAAGTCTCCTAATTTTTTTATCAAAAACTTTTTGGGTGGTGCAGCAATTTCCGTAGCCATGACCGGGCTTGATCAGGAAATGATGCAGAAAAATCTTAGTTGCCGAAATATCCGTGAAGCTCAAAAAAATATGTTTACATTTTCAATGATACTGGTATTGGTCAATACCCTGTTTCTCATTTTGGGAGCAATTCTAATCTTTTATGCCTCCGAAAAGGGAATTGAAATTAACCCCTTGCATACTGATGATCTGTTTCCAACTGTAGCCTTACACTTTCTTACTCCCATAGCCGGCCTCATCTTTATTTTAGGGTTAATCTCTGCTGCGTATCCAAGCGCTGATGGCGCATTAACGGCACTTACTACTGCTTTCTGTTTTGATTTTTTGGGTATTCATAAAAATACCAGGCTTACACCTGAGCGACGGTTAAACATCCGCTACGCGGTTCATATTGCCTTTGCCATTGTTCTCCTGATCACTATTGTTGGTTTCCGGTTAATTAACAATGATGCTGTAATCAGAAATCTTTTTAGGGTTGCCAGCTACACCTATGGACCTTTGCTGGGTCTATACTCCTTTGGATTTTTTACTACCAGGAAACTAATGGAGCCTTTTGTTTGGATGGTATGTATTTTATCACCGGTAGCCTGTTACTTTTTATCAGAATATTCACCAACAATCTTTAATGGTTATCGTTTTGGATTTGAACTGTTGATCGTGAATGGATTATTCACTTTTTTAGGCTTGTTCTTAATCAGTAAGAAAAATACAGTGATCGCGGATGTTTAGAAGGCCAAATCGAGAAAACCAATTTTTTAAAAAAAATTTTACTTTTTATTTAATAGCTTACGTTAAAGCATATTTCAACAAGAGTAAACCAATTCATTTTTTCTTCACTCTTAGCTGCCTTGTTTGTTGCAATTTGATTAAGGCACAAACTCCGCCTGTTTTCGGCAATCCACTTGATATTCCCATCCAGCTTGCCGCTAATTTCGGAGAGGTACGCCCCGATCATCTCCATACAGGATGGGACATTCGTACGCATGAAAAGACGGGCTACCCGGTTCATGCAGCCGCAGATGGATACCTTTCAAGAATAAAAGTGTCGGCATCGGGCTTTGGACTGGTATTGTATGTAACACACCCTAACGGATATATGACAGTCTATGCGCACCTTGACCATTTCAATACCGCAATCGGTAATTTTGTTAAACAGCAGCAATATTTAAAACAATCTTTCGAAGTTGAACTGTTTCCCTCAATAGAAAAATTTGTGGTAAAAAAGGGAGATGTAATAGCTTATTCCGGAAATTCAGGAGCTTCAGGCGGGCCTCACCTGCATTTTGAGATTCGCGATGCAAGCGGTGAAACGTATCCGCTAAATCCTGCTCTTTTGGGACTGGTAATTGCAGACACAGTAAAACCTGTGGTAAGCAGATTGTATTTATATCCCCTATCCAATAATGTAAATGATACCTCGTATTATTATAAAGTACAAAAAGACAGCTGCGACTATTCTATAAAACCAGACTCCATTGTCAGTGATTACGCCGCCGTAGGCTTCGGAATAGTAGGTGCGGATTACAAAAATGGAAGCAGCAACGATTATGGAATTTATTATATAGAGGAAGCCCTGGATGGCAAGGATATCTTTAGTATAAAGTTTGACCGGCTGGACTTTTCAAATGCACGCTACGTAAATGCGCATATTGATTATGCAAAGCTTAAACAGGAGAACATTACAATTCACCGGCTTTACCGTCTTCCCGGCGATCACAACAGTATCTACAGGCATTTGGTTAATGACGGACATATCGTCTTAAAAGATACTTTTTTTCACCAGGTCGTAATTACTTGTAAAGACGAAATGGACAATACTTCATACCTAATCTTTTACCTTCGGTTTTCAGGAAAAACATTCCCGGCTGATAGTTCTATTGCTACAAATACTACTTTTTTTACATTTAATAAACCCCATGTTTTTTCTGCTGATAGTATCAGGCTGCAGTTTCCTTCAGACATTCTGTATACTAATTTAAATTTTCAATATTCCTGTTCTTTTTCTTCCTCAAAGGATATTTATTCTGCGATCTTTAATATTGGCAATGCTTCAATTCCCTTGCACAGTTACTACCAAGTATTTATTTTGGCGCGAGCTATTCCTGACTCTTTAAAATCTAAAGCGTTAATTGTTTATCAAAACTCCGGAAGGGAATCTGCATTGGTTTCTCACTGGACGAGTGAGGAATTAAATGCACGTGCAAGAGAATTCGGGTACTTTTATGTGAAGCTCGATACCATTCCTCCCAGGATCGCAACTGCGGGCATTAAACAGAATCAGCATATAAAAAAACTTTTCCTTCGCTTTTACATTTCCGATAAGCTATCGGGAATAGCCACCTACAATGGTTACCTGGATGGGAAATGGATCTTGATGGAATACGACCAAAAGAATAACCGTCTTAACTGTAATCTTCCCACAAATTTGACTTATGGTGAACACAGATTGAACCTGATTGTTACAGACCAGGTAAACAATAAAAATTCATTCACTCTGACTTTTAAGAAATAAAGGCATGGAAATTGGCTCTAACGCCCCATTGTTTAAGGGAAAAGATCAGGACGGGAATGTGATTGCGCTCTCAGATCTAAAAGGAAAAAAGGTGATCTTATATTTTTACCCTGAAGATGATACCCCTACCTGCACTCAGGAGGCCTGTAATCTTCGGGATAATTATCACGTATTAAAGGAAAGAGGATTTGAAATACTTGGAGTAAGTCCTGATGATATCAAAAATCATCAAAAATTCCGGCATAAGTTTAAACTGCCATTTTCCTTAATCTCAGACCCGGAAAAAAAAATTATAGAGGCTTATGGTGTTTGGGGGCCGAAGAATATGTTTGGTCATAAATACATGGGAGTATTACGGCATACTTTTGTTATTGATGAAAAAGGAAGAATTGAAAAAATTTTTAAGAAGGTTCGGAGCAATATTCATACTGATCAGATATTAAAAAGCTATGCTCAGTGAAAGAAATTCAAATAAATGAACCCAACGGATTATTTTCGCTCCCGATAATTTAGGGGTTACAACTAACAAACTCTAACAATGCGTAAATTAAAATTTGCTATAATATCGACTGTCTTATGTGGTCTTTTATTCGTTCAGATTCAGGAAGTCCATACACAATCGGCGCTACCTCCTGCGGGCAAAACCGGCGCTCCGGGTGAAACTACCTGTGGTGAAGTTGCCTGCCACAATACTACTCCTAACACCGGGCCGGGTAATGTGGCTATTTCTTTTAGCAGCAGTACAGCTTCCTATATCCCTGATACCACTTACCAGCTAACCGTAACTGTTTCTCAAGCTGATATTCACAAATTCGGCTTTGAAGCCACCGCCATTGATAGTATTGGCAACAGGGCCGGCAATTTCTCCTTAATAGATTTGACCAATACCTCTCTTCCTCTTGGCGGTTTTCAAGGCCGTCAGTATGTAGGTCATCGGTTTGCAAGCGCCGTAAATACATGGACCGTTAATTGGACTGCACCCGATCATAACATGGGTCCTGTTACCTTCTATGCCGCGGGAAATGCCGCCAATGGCAACATTCAAAATACCGGTGATGAAATTTATACTTCCTCTATGGAAATTGCGGGAGAATTTGGAACTGCCGCTTTAAGTCCTTCTAATAGTTCTGTTCCCTTTCAGATCGTAAATCCGGCACTTAATGCGATTGATATAAAATACCAGTTAAATGCTACAGGCCCGGTAACTATTTTTCTTTATGATGAAACCGGCCGGTTAATTCAGCAATTGTGGAATGGGGAAGAAGTAAAAGGTCTTCAAACGCATTCTTTTCCAGTCAGAACGTTTGTTAATCCAGGGGTATACCTTTTACAATTGAACATTAGAAACAATAGCCACAGTGAAAAAATATTTATACAATAACAACTACCATTTTGTTAGCTATGAAACGATTGATAATGATTGCGGCGGCAGTATCGGTAATTACGTCATTTTTTATAATTGATGGATGTTCTTTTGAGAAAGCTGAAGTAGCAGTACCGGGTGATACTTGTCTCCTTGCAGGCGATACCGTTTCATATAAAAATGATATAGTTCCTATACTTGAAACTTATTGTAATAATCCGGACTACGGAAGCTGCCACCAGTCGATTGATAATAATGGTTCGGGTTTTGATTATACCATCTATAGCGGAATTAAAATAGAAGTAGATAACAATCAATTACGAAGCCGTGTAATAGAACAGAAAAATATGCCTCCATCAAATTCAGCAGGCCCACAAAGCCTGACTGCATGCGATCTAAAGAAAATTGATGCATGGATTAACCTGGGAGGCCCCGAAAATTAATTGTTTCCAATACTGTTATTGCAATTATTCAACTTAAATCTTTTTAAATGAAAATGATTATTGTATTCCTGTGCCTCATAGGAAGTTATTTCCGGGCATCTTCACAGGACGTTCTTGTTAGTACCAATGGTTCTATTTCTTTTTTCTCAGAAACTCCCATTGAAAATATCGATGCTACCAGCAGCCAGGTGATAGGAGCCTTAAACGTGAAAACCAAGAGTATTTTTTTTAAAGTGCCTATGAAAACCTTTGAGTTTAAAAAAGCATTAATGCAGGAACACTTTAATGAAAACTATATCGAGAGTGATAAGTATCCTTATTCGACTTTTAACGGTTCCATTAATGAGGATATCGATTTGACAAAGGAAGGAACCTACCAGGTAACTGCTACCGGTAAGCTAAATATACATGGCGTAGAAAAAGAACGTACCATTCCCGGAACGATAGTGGTAAGTGCTGGCCAGATCGAAATTAATTGTGCTTTCGATACTAAGGTGGTGGATCACCAGATAAAGATCCCAACGGTAGTAGTGCAACATATTGCTGAAGTAGTAAATGTAAAAGTTCATTCAGTAATGACGCCAATCAAATCGGAGAGGTAAATTTTATTCTTCACTCATGAAACCCTCATGCGTTTTATATACATGAGGGTTTACTTTTAATAAAATAAATCGACCTTCATCTCTTAAACTTTATTAGTGCATTTATGTTAAATCAATCATCATGAGAAAAAATATTACTTTTTGTCTGTGTTTCATTTTTTTAATAGTACATGCTGCTTTTTCACAACAGGATTTGTCTGCTATTGTTGATGAGAATGCACCTAAGGAACCCTCTGAAAGGGTATCAGCTACATTTAAAGGTTACAAAATCATCAATGCTCAAACAATAGAAACAGCTAAAAAGCGTAACCTGTTTTTTAATATTGCCCATCGCTTTGGTGATATCGGCGGGATTGGAGGCGGGGCCCATTCTTTATATGGATTTGATGTATCAACGGACATTGTTTTTTCTTTTGACTACGGTATTACGGATAACCTGCAAATAGGTATCGGTCGCGCAAAAGGGATCCAGCCTTACACAGAGCTTTATGATGGAAATATAAAATATAAATTACTGGAGCAGACCGTTGATGATAAAATGCCTGTAAGTGTTTCATTGTATGGAATTGCAGGTATATCAGGACGGAGGCCCTCCATAGATACCACTTCCGATGCAGCATTTGATGACCTGACTCAACGGACTTCTTATGTAACACAGGCTATTATTGCCCGAAAATTTTCTCAACGTATTTCATTTGAAGTTTTACCAACCTGGGTTCACCGGAATTATGTGATTTTTGGTGATAAGAATGATTTTTTCTCCCTGGGAATAGGCGGAAGAGCAAAACTCACCAAGCGCTTTGCATTGATTTTCGATTACTTTCATAATTTTTCTTCTTTCCAGGAAGATGCAGTGGATGCTAATGGTAAAACTGTTTTTTTTGATCCATTGTCCGTAGGTGTAGAAATAGAAACAGGGGGTCATGTATTCACGCTCAGCTTTACCAACAGCACCGGTATCCTGGAAAATTCCTGGCTGCCAGAAACCCGTTCTAACTGGCTTGATGGACAATTCCGTTTCGGTTTTAATATTTCAAGAAATTTTGTGATTGGAGGAAAAAGCTGGTAGGGTAATTTTAATCAGTAGTTTTGTCAATCTGCTATATAGCTGCAAGTTATTCAAGTTAATTATGCCAGATGGTTATTCCTTTACCAGAAGGATCTTATACTGTAAATGCCTCCAAAGAATTTGTTCAATATGATTCTGATAAAGACAATCTAAAGGATCGGGCTGCTTCCTTGCTGGTGGATATAGTTCCTTTTCTGATAGCCACATCGCAGGATTTAATTGTAGTTGATCCGGGTCTGGGGTTGTTAAATTCAAAAGGAGAATATCATATTCAGGAAAATATAGCTATGCATGGCCATTCTGTTGATGATGTCTCAATAGTATTGCTCAGCCATTTACACAAAGATCACGCGGGTGGAATTAGCTATGGAAGAGAGAATGCATTTAATCTGATGTTTCCAAAAGCAAAATATTACTGCCAGGAAAAAGAAATGGAGTATGCTTTTACTAAAAAAAACTCTCCTTCATTTCTCCCTGACCGGCTTCACTATTTAAAACGCACTTCAAACCTGGAGCTTATAAATGGAAATGGCAAAATCGGTAATGATATTCAATATGAAATCAGTGGTGGTCATACACCTTTTCACCAGGTTTTTTTGATTGAATCTGATCAACAGAAACTTTTTTTTGGAGGCGATGTGCTTCCGCAACCTTCTCAGCTACAGCGAAAATTTATTGCTAAATATGACTATGATGGAAAGGCCGCCTCTGCAAAAAGAATAGAATACGGCAACCGGGCCTTTGCAGAAAATTGGATATGCCTGTTTTTTCATTCAGCAACCATATCAATGGCGAGAGTAAAAGAAAAAAATAGCAAGTTTCTTATTGAAAAAGTTTAGCAATGCAAAGCTGATTGTTTAATGATGACAAGTGTAGAACAGGAGCCAATTAAATTAGAGTACATGTATGTATGGTTCCAACTATCCGTGTTTATTCTTATAATAGCCGTCGTTACTTTGAAGCATCGTATACAATATGCCTTCTTTTAATGCATAATCCGACTGCATTATTTTCGTAATATTTAATTTCTCAATTACATATTGAATAAGAATAGCCGCCACCACCATCATTTCCGCCCGGAAAACTATTAAACCTTTAATTTTTTTTCTTTCAGCCAGATCTTTGCTGAGTAAATCTTTATAAATTTTATAGAATTGATCCACATCAATCCCGAAAGAAGGATTTGTTCGGAATATTTTGGGTGCGATGTTGGTAGAGATCATGCTGGCTATGGAATCAAAAGAACCGGAAGCTCCAATGAGCTGTATCACATTAAACCGGCTTGCTGCTGTGGTTAATGGACGAAGCTCTTTTTCAAGGTAGGCTATAATGTGTTTGACCTCCTTTTCTGTTATAGGCTCTGTTGTATGAAACCTTTGCTTTAATTCCGAGGCTCCGAGTGGAAAGCTTTGCTTCCAGAAAATGCTTTCGCTGTTGGCCAAAATAAATTCAGTGCTTCCACCGCCAATATCCATTAACAGCGAAGTTTCATGGTTCATTTGTACAGCTTGTTTTACGCCCAGATAGATTAACCCGGCTTCCTCATCGCCGGATATTTTCCTGAAATCCATTGGGCAAATGCTTTTAGCCGCTTCAATGAATTCATCTCCATTTATTGCCTTTCGGATAGCCGCTGTCCCAACCGCAACAATTCTATCAGGGTTGTATCGGTCTATCACCTGTTTATATTTTTTTAACTGAGCTAATCCACGTCGAAAAGGAGAGGGTCCTATTTTATCTAATCCATCCTCACCAAGCTTCACAAATTCTTCAGCCTTATAAACAACTTCGAAAGAAGAAGCGGAGACAGAAACAATCAACAGGTGGAACGTATTTGTACCCAAATCCAGGATTGCCCGGTACGGATTCATAATAAATGTAAATTAATTATAGAGACTGGGTGTTTCCACCTTACCGGTATCATATTTTTTAGATTTGAAGGCAAGTATCAGAATGGGAAAATAGTTACATTTCGAAAAAAAAAGAACTCTTTATGGACCATATTACCAGGCGCAATTTTTTAAAGCTTTCTGGAACTGTGGGTGCATGTGCTTGTGGCATAGGTGCATTCTCATTAATTGAAAGCTGCTCCACCACTGGCAAGTCGGTTGCAACAGCAAAACCAAACATCACTGAAACTGCCGACCAGCTTTTTTTTCCTAAGTCCATGGTTTCGGAAAAAGGATATATGCTCATTCAATCCCGCAGGTTTAAAGAACCAATATTTGCAACCCTTAACACTGATGGAAGCTATACCGCTGTTCGCTTGTTATGTACGCATAAAGGCTGTACACTGCACCCTGCCCAGGGGAAATTACTCTGCCCATGTCATGGTTCAGAATTCACAGTGGATGGAGCGGTAACAAAAGGCCCGGCAAAAACAGATCTCGAAAAATATTCTGTCACTTCAGATGAAACCAACGTATACATTCACTTTGCATAATCACACCAATCTTTAAGGCAATTTGTGAAGAATAAACCAGCTCTTTATGATTGGCTTATGCTGATTGTGCTTTCGCTTATCTGGGGCAGCTCTTTCATATTGATGAAAAAAGGCTTGGAGGTATTTGCTGCACCACAGGTAGCCGCCCTTCGTGTCATAATTACCGCTTTGATACTTGTTCCATTCGCATTTCTAAGAAGAAATGAGGTTCCAATTGCTAAAATTAAAGTGATTTTTATACAAGGGCTTTTCGGCAATTTTATTCCTGCCTTTTTATTCACTGCAGCTCAGCAACATATTGAAAGTTCACTTGCAGGCATTCTAAATTCGCTGAGTCCTGTCTTTGTTTTTATTCTAGGGATCTTCCTCTTTAACACTAAATACAATTGGAAGAATATAACAGGTTTGAGCATTGCCTTTGCAGGTGTAATTGTATTAATGCTTTTTCAAACGGGAAAAGATACGATGTCCGGGGGCTGGTATGGTTTACTGATTGTAATGGCAACACTCTGTTATGGCATCAGCGCTAACATTATAAAGAAGTATTTGGCTGATGTGCGACCCCTAACTATTGTAACATTTGCTTTTATGACGTTGCTTTTCCCGGCTTTAATCTGTTTGTCTTTTTCAAATGTCGGAGAAAGCTTTCAGGAAGGAAAAAATACTTATACCGCTCTGGGTTATATTTCCATATTAGCAATTGGCGGATCAGCACTTTCTTCTGTAATCTACAATAAGCTGATCCAGCGCACCACAGCATTATTTGCCGCATCAGTTACCTACCTGATGCCAGTTGTAGCCTTATTCTGGGGATTTGTAGCGGGTGAAACCATTAGTAGCATAGATTTTTATGGAATGGCTTTAATATTTTGCGGAGTATATTTAGTAAGCAGGTAACATGATGTCCTGTTTTCAGGATTTATTATAATAATTTTATTAATAAGTAAGTTTTAGCCAAAAATAATTGTGTGTGATTGAGCAAATGCAGAATTGAATTCTATGCACTTTCGCGATAAAAGAATAACATGCCGCGTGTAATGCAGATATTGAATCGATTAAACATGGGGGGCATTTCCCTTAATGCAGCGATTCTCTCAAAATATCTTGCACCGGAGTATGAAACTCTTCTCGTAACCGGCATGATAGATGAAACAGAAGAAAGCTCTGATTTTTTGCTCCATAATATGGGATTAAAGCCGGTTTATATTCCGGAAATGTATCGCGCTATTGATCCATTAAGGGACCGAAAAGCATATTTTAAAATTAAGCAGCTTATAAAGGAGTTTAAGCCTGACATCGTTCATACACATGCAGCTAAAGCCGGAACATTAGGCCGTCTTGCTGCTGCAGCGTGTAAGGTTCCTGTAATTGTGCATACATTTCATGGGCATGTATTTCATTCTTATTTTCCCGGCTGGCAAACCAGGATGTTTATTGGCATTGAACGTTTTCTGGCGGAGAAGAGCTCCTGTATTATTTCTATAAGTGAGCGCCAGCGCAGGGAATTGAGCAAGATCTATAAAATTTGCTCTCATGAAAAGATTGAGGTTGTTCCTCTTGGTTTTGACCTTTCCAGGTTTTCTGACATGAGCGGCGAAAAAAGAAAATTGTTTCGAAGCAAATATTTGGTGGATGATGATGAAATAGCAATTGTAATAGTCGGTCGCTTAGTGCCTGTAAAAAATCACGGGCTGTTTCTAAGATCTATACAAAGTGTGGCTGCACGATCAAGAAAAAAAATTCGAGCCTTTATAGTAGGTGACGGAGAGGAAAGAAAAAATCTGGAGGCCCTGGCTCAATCACTTGAACTGGATTTCACCGATTTTGAATCAGCCCCCAGGAAAGCTACCGTTACATTCACCTCGTGGATAAGGGATATCGATAACGTGTATGCCGGATCGGACGTTGTTGCGCTTACGTCCTTAAATGAAGGAACACCAATGAGCATTATTGAAGGGCTTGCAGCGGGTAAGCCTATTGTTGCTACACGGGTAGGCGGTATTACAGATATTGTTCACCCCGGACTAAATGCCCTTATTGCTCCACGAACAAGCGAAAGAGTATTTTCAAAACACCTTCTGCGCCTTGTTGATGATGATGCATTGCGAAATAATATGGCACAATATAAAGACGGCATTATGGAGCGTTTCAATTCTTACCGGCTGGTTAAAGATATGAGTCAGATCTATTCCCAACTACTTACTGCATCCTGAATTTTTTTGTTTCCTTACTTTTACTAATCCAATTGACCTATGCTCGTTGCATGCGATATACGTTGGGGGGGGATTATTGAACTTTTGTTTGACAATAAATAGAATTGATTGAAAAGAATTCATTGCGCACTTGTGATAATAATCTTATTTTCTTCCTGTAAGATTTTTTATCCCGACAGGTTATTTAAAGCGGATAGGGATTTTAAGCTATCTGACTCGATGAAAGTGGCTAAAGAATACGTGATCAGATCGGGAGACCTTCTTTCTATTGGTGTATTTTCGAATAATGGTTATGAGCTGATTGATGTGCTGGGGAAAGAGAATACTTCCTTTTCTTCTTTAAATTACATAGTAAAAGAAGATGGATTTGCATTATTACCTCTTCTTGATTCCGTTTTTCTTTCAGGAAATACTATAGGTGACGCAGAAAATTTACTGCAGAAAAAATACAGCTACTATTTCGTAAATCCATTTGTGCGCATTGAAGTAACAAACAGAAGGGTATATGTTTACCGTGGAAGGCTGGGAGCAGCAGAAATAACCCTTGATAAAGAAAATATGAACTTGCTGGAAATACTTGCAAAAGCCGGAGGTATTCCTCCAGGGGGAAGAGCAGATCACATTCGCATTTTAAGGGGAGATCTGAAAGACCCTAAAGTATTTGATATCGATCTTTCCACGGTGGAAGGTATGATGAAGGCAAATCTTAACGTGGAAGCAAATGATGTAATCTATATTCAAACCCTGCTTACTCCTAATGATGTTTTAGTTCAGATAACACCCGTGCTTACCTTGATTTCTTCTTTAATCCTGATCACTTATTCTATAATTACTCTTACCAAATAAGATGAGTGAAAAGCCAACCATATTAAGCCCTCTGCAACGCCTGCTTGGTGAAGACTTTAACCCGGCACTGCTGTTTATAATGATACGCAAGAGCTTTTGGTGGTGCCTGCTGATCCTCTTGCTTACTACCTTTGCAGCTTTTATTTATTTGCGTTACACACCACCCACTTATGAGGTAAGCGCTGCTTTGATTGTGAAGCCAATAAATACTGCACAGGCGCTCAACATTGAAAACAACAATAATTTGTTTCAGGGGAAGAATTCAAACATCGATATTGAAAAAGATATTCAGATCATGAAGTCGAACATGATCATAGACCGCGTAATCGATTCTTTACAATTACAAGTCAGTTATTATGTAGCCGGTAATATATTAGACGAGGAACTTTATAAAAGCAGTCCATTCCGAATTGTTGCGGAAGTAAAAGATGGCTCCCTGTATAATCAATCCATTAATTTCAAATTTATTTCTGATAAACAATTTCAAATCAGTTACCTGTGGAACAGCAGGGAAGAAGTGAAAAAAGGTGAATTCGGAAAAAAATACTCTTTACCCGCCTTTACTTTTACCGCTCTTTTAAATAACTCCATTTTTGAAACTGAAAATAAGGCTTCATTATATGCCAGTTATTTTTTTGTCATCAATACCAGAAGCTCCCTCTATTCTCAGATTCGCTCCGCCTTACAGGTGGCACCCAATGACCCTACGATCGGCATCCTGATGCGCAATCGTAAGCCGCAGAAGGCGACGGATATTGTAAATGCGGTATGCGAAGAATTTATCAGGTACGACAAGGAGAAAAAAACAGAAAGCGCAACACTCATCCTTAACTTTATTGAAGCCCAGGTAGACTCCATCAGCAATGATCTCAGGAATTATGAGGACCAGATGACTGCCTTTAAGCTTGCCAATGGTATTGCGATCGGAGGCATGGAAGAAGATCTGAACACTACTCTAAAAGATTTGAAACTGCAGTTAAATGAACAGGATCTGCAATACAGCACTCTTGAATATTACCGCAAATATTTTTTACGCTATCAGGACTCTACTAAGCTGTTATACGGAATAATTGATCCCCAGTACACTTCTTTGAATGATTATATTAAGAATCTTGACGATTTACAATCGAAGCATCAGGAAATGCTGCTCAGGCTTTCTCCTAATAATCCGGAGATGATCAACCTTGACGATCAAATAGCCGATATGAAGCATAATATCCTGGAGAGCATTCTGAACATGGAAGATAAGCTGCACGATAAAAGCAATATGCTGCAACAGGAAGTTCATAAAAATCTTGGGCAGTTTTCAAATGTACCGGCCATACAAGCAGAATTTTTGCGGCTTAGCAGATTGAGCGATCTTAAAGAAAAATATTACCTTCTTCTTCTTGATAAAAAATCTGCTTTCAGTATTACAAAAGCAGGTTTTGTATCCGATTATACCATTCTTCGCCGGGCAGATGTGCCTACCGTGCCGGTTTCTCCAAATACCAAGCTTATAAAATTACTTGGAATTGTTACAGGGCTCCTCTCCTGTTTTATACTTATTATCACCCGTTATCTACTACACAATAAAGTATTATCAGTTGCGGAAATAATGAAATACTCAGACGCTGGCTTACTGGGTGTAATTCCTAAATATCGCCAGCTGATGGATATTTCACAGCTGGTGGTGAACAAAAGCCCGAAGTCAATTATCTCTGAATGCTTCCGGTCTATGCGCACAAACCTGGATTACATATCTCCTTCCAGGAATTCACAGCTCATGACGGTTACCAGCACTGTTTCGGGTGAAGGAAAAACTTTTATTGCCGTAAATATGGCGGGCATTCTTGCAGTAGGAGGTAAAAAGGTGGTGTTGCTCGATTTCGATTTGAGGAAGCCGCAAATTCATAAAGCATTTGGCATAGATAATCAGAAAGGCATCAGTACCCTTTTAATTGGCAAGCATCAGCTCGACGAATGCATCAGGCATTCAGAATGGGAGAATCTGGATATGATCACCTCCGGCCCGCTGCCACCGAGCCCTGCTGAATTTATTTTATCTAAAGAAACGGAAGAGCTGCTAAGCAATCTGAAAAAAAGATACGATGTAATTGTGGTTGATACACCACCTATTGGCATAGTTACCGATGCACTTGAACTTATAAAAAAGGCAGACTTTCCAATCTATATTGTTCGGGCAGATTACTCCAGCCGCAATTTCCTGAATAATATCAACCATCTCGTTAATGATTATCACATCACCAAGCTTTCAGTAGTACTCAACGATATGGGAGAGGGTGCTTCCATCTACAGCTACAACTATGGTTACGGCTATGGTTACGGATATGGCTATGGCAGCGGCAATGCTTACCATCAATACGGCAGTAATTATTATACGGATGAAATGGTTTCTCAAAGAGGATTTTTTAAAAGAATGCTGGGCTTTGTAAAATCATTTTTCTAATAAGGTGAGTTTAAATCTTAATCCCGATACAATTTTTCTCTATATTGCTTATGTATGCTTTTTTTTGCTGTCAGTTATATTTTCTTTATTAATCAATGGCTTATTAATCCGCTTTACGCGGACCCTTGGTAATCGCCAGATTCAGCACCAACGGCATATGCGCTGGTCAAGCAGTGTAAAGCCATCCATTGGAGGATTTTCCTTCTATATATTATTTCTTGTAGCTGTTTCCATGACTGCCATTTTCAATCTCCGGACAAAAGATCCTATCAATGAGCATCTGCTTGGATTAATTTTTTCAGCCTCTATCGGTTTCCTAATCGGGCTGGCTGATGATGCATACAATACCAATCCATTATTAAAATTTTTAGGGCAGGTAACCTGTGGTATTTCACTTGTTGCAACCGGCACCTATATTCACGCAACAGGGATATACCTGATAGATGTTCTTATCACACTTATGTGGGTAGCAGGTATTATGAACTCCATTAATATGCTCGATAATATGGATGGAATCAGCGGAATAGTTTCTCTATTTATTCTTTTTGCATGTTTTCTTGTGTTGCTGATTGAAAAAGATTTGTTTTCTGTGTACTCAATACTGCTTATTGGCGTGGCAGGAAGTATTACAGGATTTCTTTTTTATAACTGGAATCCTGCACGTATTTATATGGGCGATACAGGAAGTCAGTTTCTTGGTGCTTTTATTTCATCAATGTCAATACGGATCCTGTGGAAATTTCACGATCCCGCTGGAAGCATAATCCAGTTTAGACAATTTTTAATTCCGCTTATAGCATTTACAATTCCTTTTATTGATACGGGCACTGTAGTTATCCGCAGAATTGCAAGGGGTCAGTCGCCCTTTATAGGTGGTAAAGATCACATCTCCCATCACTTCGCCTATGCGGGGCTTTCAGATCAACAGGTTATTTTTTTATTGGGAGGAATTTCATTTTTATCTGCACTCATTACTTCGGTTATTGTATATGTAAAAGAACAGTTGAATGAAACAACCATCATTCTATTTTATAGTTATTTTTTCCTGCTGTTTTTTATAGTGCAGTATTTTTATAATCGCGGAAAGCGAAAGCAAATAAATAAATCGCACAGGACAGAAACGGATAATTAGTTAAAGAGAAGTCTCTGAACGGAGGCTTTTCGAACTGCTCCTGACCATTATTCCGACAGTGAGTTTTTCACAGAGCCCGGATTCCTTGATTTTGTTTTTGCATATTCGGAGTAGTTGCTCAAGCAAAGGCTGTAATATTTCTTTTTTCATGATCTTTAATTTTTGATAAGAATATTTATACACAAAAAGTCAGGAAGCATGCACCAGAGTTATTGATATAATTCATATTGAACTTTATCCCGGTTTTACTTTTAGAATTTTTAATTTATTGAAATATTGAGGCTCATAATAAACCGTAAATAATTAACCGGTAGCAATGGTATTTAGCAGCAGTATTTTCCTGTTTTATTTTTTCCCTGTATTTCTGCTAGCGTATTTTATCACTCCGGTTCACTTGAAAAATTATACAGCGCTTATTGCAAGCGTTGCCTTTTATGCCTGGGGTGCACCGAAATTCATTTTCATTGTTCTTATCATCCTTATAGCAGATTTCTTCCTCGGTAACAAAATCTTTGAATCACGAGGCAACAAGAAAAAGTGGCTTCTCATCTTTTCTCTTTCAATTAACGTGGGTTCACTGCTCTATTTTAAATACGCGAACTTTTTTGTCGAAAACTTCAATGACACACTTCAAGCCTTAGGATTTAATGCAGTTAGCTGGGCACGCATTGCACTTCCGATAGGCATATCGTTTTTCACCTTCCAGGAAATGAGCTATACTATTGACATTTACAGAGGAGTGCATAAACCTCTCACAAAGTTCAGCGACTATATGCTTTTTATTTTCATGTTTTCACATTTGATCGCCGGCCCCATTGTTACCTATCATATCCTTGCCGATGATATCGTGGAACGGCGACACCAGCTTAATTTAAACTACAAAATACAAGGTGCTCTTCGTTTTACTATTGGCCTGGCTAAAAAAGTTCTTATAGCCAACCAGTTGGCTGTAGTTGCGGACCAGGTGTTCGGGCAGCCCGCTGGGCAACTTAATTTTTATTCATCCTGGATGGGTGCTATAGCTTATACATTTCAATTGTACTTTGATTTCTCCGGCTATTCAGATATGGCTATAGGGATTGGAAAATTCCTTGGCTTCAACTTTCCTGAAAATTTTAACAATCCCTACATTTCACAGAGCATTACTGAATTCTGGCGGAGGTGGCATATTACTCTGGGAAACTGGATGCGCAACTACCTTTATATTCCTCTGGGGGGCAATCGCGTTTCTATATCCAGAATGTATTTCAACCTGTGGGTTGTATTTCTGATTTCCGGATTTTGGCACGGTGCAGAATGGACGTTTGTGGTTTGGGGAATCTATCATGGTCTCTTTATAGTATTAGACCGGCTATTCCTGGTTAATCTTCTGAAGCCTGTAAGCAAAATATTCCGCATCGCTTTAACCTTCTTAATTGTAGTGCTGGGATGGATACTTTTCCGCTCAACCAGCTTAGCACAGGCATTTAACTTTTATCACTGCATGTTTTCATTTAACCTGACAATGGCATCTCCTGACCTTGATTATAAATTTATTTTCTTTCTGCTAATAGCCATTTTTTTTTCATTCTTCGGAGTGGTTAATGCTATAGAACAAAACCAGATAAAATGGTTTAATCCCGAGCGATGGTTAATTCCAAAAATATTAAGTTCCATATTGTTAATGTTTTGGTGCCTTGCAGAAATTTCATCCGGAAGCTTTAATCCATTTATATATTTCCGTTTTTAATGAAAGTAAAAAAATTTATATCGCTTTTTTTATGGATCAGCATTATTGCAATACCAATGACGCAAACCATTTTTCATTGGCCGGTTATAAAGCAGCTAAACGGAGCGTATGTTAAACCACTAAAGCCAGCCTTATCCTTGCACACATGGAGTAATGGCTCTTTCCAGGACAGCATGAATCAATATGCGGAAATTTATATGGGCTATCACCCTACCTTAGTGCGTATCAGAAATCAACTTGATTATTCCTTCTTTGACATTATTCATGCGAATGATGTTGTGAAGGGTAAGCACGCACAGTTATTTGAGAAAACATATATCGAAAAATATTATGGAATAGATACCACCAATCAGCATGCTCTTTTTTCTATTATCGAAAAACTGAAATTCCTGCAGGATACACTTGCCCGCGAAAATAAATTGGTAATGGTAGTAGTTGCGCCAGGAAAAGCGCACTTCATGCCAGAAAATATCCCAAAGGGATTTGATTCTTCCAACATCAGGAAATCAAACTACAATCTGCTGATTCCTTTATTGAATAAGAATAATATAAATTATATTGACTTTAACAGCTATTTTCTTTCCATAAAAAAACACTCACCTTATCCGTTGTATGCTACAGGGGGAACACACTGGAGCGTATATGGCGCCATGTTAGCCGCTGATTCAATGACCCGATTTTTGAAAATGAAATCACATTTACCGGTTATCTCATATGACATTTCGCATGGCTTCTGGTCGAAAAAACCATTACAGGGTGACGATGATTTAGTTTCTATATTAAATCTTTCCTATCACGTAAATACTGAATCCCTTTGGTATCCCTGGACTATAACAGATACTACCCAGGGAATAAAGCCGGATGTTTTAGTAATCGGTGACAGTTATTACTGGCGGATATTAGGTAATTATTTTCCGTACGAAGTTTATGGACCAAACTTCAGCTATTGGTATTACGGTTGGCAAGCCTGGCCCGAAAGCAGCATCAATGGAAGGGAGGCCGCAGTAGGCCACATGAACCTGAAACAAGAAATTGAAAAGAGGCAAGTGATCCTATTTCTCGATGGAGAAGCTAATTATGCCGATATCGGCCATGACCTGATACAGAAGCTCTATGCTCTCTACCATCCTTAGCCATTACGCCTTTTTAGCTGGCGGGTTAATTCTTTTGCATTCTTTATTGCGTAACCATCCCTGTCATTATTAAAATAAACCCAGACCCGCATAGCTTTACTTGCTACAATACGCTGCACCCATTCAGCGAGCTCCTGCTGAGTATAATCATGCCGATACCATTTTTTAATACCATGAAATCGTATATAAACATCATCCGCTGTTTTAATTAACTCATCGGGCAACCTTGGTGCACTGCAGCAACAAAATATGATTCCGGCTTTCCGGAAGGCAGTGTATACCTTTTGATTCCACCAACTGGCGTGCCGGAATTCGACGACGCTTTTTCTTTCAGTGTCTAACTGGCTAACAATCGCTTTTAATCGTGCAGGAGTATAGTGATAACTGGGTGGCAACTGGAATAAAAAACATCCCATTTTAGACTTTAATAAATCTGCAATTAATCCAAAGTCCTTCACATGCTCCCCTGTTTGGCTAAAGCGTCTGGTATGCGTAATTAGTTCATTGACCTTTACCGTGTAAATAAATTTTCGGCGACCTACCTGCCTAACCCAGGAGTTAACAGTGCCCAAGGTTGGCCATGAATAAAACGGAGCATTTAGCTCCACTGTCTTAAAGTGACTGGCATAATATTCAAACCATTTATTGTTCTCCAGGGTGGAGGGATAAAAAATATCCCGCCAGTGCCAGTAAAACCAACCGGAACATCCAATATAATATTGCTGAACAGAATTAGCCGGAATATGGCTTTTTAAAACAGATCGTTTTTTTTGTGATTCGAATTTAAGTCTTGCCTGATGCATCTTTTCTGCACGTAGAATATTCTGCAACCGCTGCTTTTCCCTGCGTTCCTCGCGTTTTTGCCGGCGTTCTGTAAGAGTTAAAATGGCAGGTGTTTCCATTAGCTGTTAATAGTTTCGTAACTCAGTTATTTCAGCCCAACCAATCAATAATATCTATAAAATGGTTCACTATTTCTTTTCAAAAATTTCCTTTAGCTTTTTTACGTAGGCGACTTGTCGCCATGCTTCACGAGCTTCCTGTGCAGGATATCCAAAGTATGTTTTACCCCCTTCCAACGACTGCGAAACACCTGATTGCGCAAGCACCACTGCACCTTTGCCGATTACTAAATCTTTATTTACGCCCACCTGCCCCCACAAGATCACATTATCTTCAATCTTCGCTACACCTGCCACACCTACAAAGGCTGCAAACAGACAATTCTTACCCACCACGGTATCATGCCCGATATGCACATGGTTATCCAGTTTGGTTCCGTTGCCAATTTCTGTAGTTCCCGACACGCCCCTGTCTATTGTGCAGCAAGCGCCTATTTCCACCCTATTGTGTATGGCTACATTTCCACAGGAATACATTTTTATATAACCCAGATCCGGATATCTTTTAAAATAAAAAGCGTCTGCCCCAATCACAGTACCCGAATGAATAACACAATCATCGCCTATTTCACAATGGTCATATATACTTACGTTAGAGTGGACCAGGCAATTCTTTCCTATTGTAACATAATTTCCAATAAATGCCCCGGGCTGAATGATGGTTCCCTCACCTATGACGGCCAAATCTGAGATGCTTTTTGTGGCATTCTCAAAGGGACGGTAATTCATCACCAGAAAATTATAATCCCTGAACGGATCGCTGGAAATAAGAAGGTGTTTGCCTAAAGGTGGGTTTACTTCCTTATTAATCAGGATTACTGATGCATCCGATTTAAGCGCCTTATCGTAATATTTCGGATGATCTACAAAGGTGAGGTCACCTTGCCGCACCATGTGGATTTCGTTAATACCTTTCAGAAGATAATTTTCATCCCCGATTAATTGTGCCTTAATAAGCGAATTAACAACTGAAAGTGTAACGGGCGGGTTAAGATTCATGGGTACAAATATTCCTGCTGCGAAGGTAGCCAGAAGTAATCTTAATCATTTATGTAGGCCAAATACTGTAGTGGACTTTTTATAAAATAGGAATATAAACCGTTCCTCCTGTTTCCGAATATCATCCTCTAAAATCTATCTTTGTGCGATTTAAATTTTTATCCTGATATGAAGACCACTCCTTTAACAGAAATCCATATACAGCTTGGAGCAAAAATGGCGGAATTTGCCGGTTATAATATGCCTATTTCATATTCAGGAATTAACAATGAGCATCAATGCGTACGGAATAATGCCGGTATTTTTGACGTTTCCCATATGGGTGAATTTGTTTTGCGTGGTCCGCGTGCGCTTGAACTAATACAGAAAGTTACTTCAAACGATGCATCAAAACTCCAGGTGGGTAATGTTCAATATTCCTGCATGCCCAATGAGCAGGGAGGTATTGTAGATGATTTGCTGGTTTATCACCTGCAGGAAAATTCTTACATGATGGTAGTAAACGGATCGAACATTGAAAAGGACTGGAACTGGGTTGTACGAAATAATAACCTTGACGTAGATCTTAGAAACATCAGCGACCGTGCAGGTCTACTTGCAGTTCAGGGTCCTAATGCTGTTAAAATTCTGCAAAAGCTCACGGATGTCGACCTTTCTTCAATCCCTTATTATTCCTTTGAGCGCGGGGTTTTTGGTGGAGTAAAAAATGTATTGATGTCTAATACAGGTTATACCGGAGCAGGAGGTTTCGAAATCTATTTTGAAAATACAGATGCCGAACACTTGTGGCGAAAAATTCTGGACGCAGGAAAAGAATATTCCTTAATGCCTTGTGGGCTTGGTGCCCGGGATACATTACGATTAGAAATGGGATTTTGCCTTTACGGAAATGACATAGACGATACCACTTCACCTCTGGAAGCAGGTCTCGGCTGGATCACGAAGTTTTCGAAGGATTTTATCTCGAAAGAAATCTTAGAAAGGCAAAAAACAAATGGCGTATCCCGTAAATTAGTGGGTTTTGAAATGGTTGATAAAGGTATTGCACGCCATGGCTATGAAATAACTGATAGTACTGGAAATAAAACTGGCGAAGTAACCAGCGGCACCCAATCTCCCACTTTACAAAAAGCAATTGGGCTGGGATATGTTTCAGCGGACAATGCAAAGCCGGGCAATACCATTTTTATTGCGGTAAGAGGTAAAGATTTAGAGGCAAAAGTGGTGAAAATTCCTTTCCTTAAAAATGCCTGATGCACACAGTTCCGGTAATCAGCTTTTCCGTTTCATAAAATTCTGTTAAAAGCTATGCCCGATAAATCAACACTCGAAGTTTGTCTTTCTCCTGGTTTATTACCACTCTATCCTGTAGATGGAAAAGTAGTGGTAGTAATAGATGTTTTACGAGCTACTACTACCATGTGTGTAGCAATTGACCAGGGTGCGGATAAAGTTATTCCAGTAGATACCATAGAAGAATGTCTTTCTTACAAAGGGCGGGCGGGATATATACTTGCCGGGGAACGAAACGGAAGAAAAATTGAGGGATTTGATTTCGGTAATTCACCCTTCGAGTTTATGAATGGAATAGTGAAAGGCAAAACTCTTGTTCTTACTACTACAAATGGAACGCGTGCAATTGATATGACGAAGCACGCCCACCAGGTAGTGATTGGTGGCTTCTTAAACTTTACTGCATTAACACGGTGGATTATAAGTGAAGGTAAAGAGACGCTGCTGGTTTGCTCCGGCTGGAGAAATAAGTTTAACCTGGAGGATACTGTGTTTGCAGGAGCAGTTATTCATCACATAAAAGAATTTTTCCTGGTAGATTCTGATTCCGCTTTTGCAGCTGAAAAATTATACCTTAATTCAAGAAAAAATATGCTGCACTTCATGAAGCAATCATCGCATTACCGGCGCCTGGCACATCTGGGTGTGGTTAACGATATTAAATATTGTTTGCGCCCAGATCTTACCAGCGTAGTACCGGTATTAAAAGATGGTGCTTTAGTGAAAGCAGATGTGCATACAGACCTTGAAGGAGAATTTTTTTCCCTGAATCATACCCGATAATTAAGATCATCTTGAATTATTACTATACAGCGGGATTAAATCTGAATGATCCGCTTACCACAGGATTATTTTTTACCTCTCTTTAAATTAAACTTACTCCGAGGCTATATGGCAGCTTAGTAATATTGTTTTTAAGCTTACTCAATTGAGGTTATATTTGTTTCACATTTGTACTTATGGGACCTGCTTCTCTGATCGTACTTACTTTGGCGGCCATATTTTTTTCTGCTGGGGGAATATTATTTTCCAGGCTTATCCTGAAGCCAACAAAGAATCCTCAAAAAGGTGAAACGTATGAATGTGGAGTAACTACGCAAGGTCCGAGTTGGGTTCAGTTCAACGTTGGGTATTACCTCTTTGCTTTAATTTTTTTGATTTTTGATGTGGAGTTGATTTTTCTATATCCATGGGCAGTGGTAGTGAAACAAACCGGTTTACCTGCTTTGGCAGAACTTGTTATATTCCTGTTTATTCTTTTCATGGGTTTTTTATATGCGCATAAAAAGGGTGCATTAAAATGGTTGTAATGATTGCTCGTTCTCCAAATGCCGGTGAATTGTTGTAAATTTCTATTCAGCGTTAAAAGAATAGGCCTGTTTCCAAATTAAAATTTATTTGAAAGTTGTCTAATATAGAAAAACCGTCTGCAGATTCCTTTCCGGGGAAGGTGCATCAAACTCCTGGTGGCGGCATTCTAACCAGTACTATCGATGATGTGATTAACTGGGCACGATCTAATTCGTTATGGCCTTTAGTATTTGGTACCAGTTGCTGCGCAATAGAGATGATGTCAACAGCCTCTGCAAAGTACGACTGGTCACGTTTTGGTTTTGAAGTAGCCCGCGCTACTCCTCGTCAGGCAGATGTAATAATTATTGCAGGAACTATAGTAAACAAGATGGCTCCCGTCCTGAAAAGGTTATACGATCAGATGGCAGATCCTAAATACGTGATTGCGATGGGCGCCTGCGCAACCAGTGGAGGTCCTTTTTTCTATAACACCTACTCCGTTGTAAAAGGGGCCGACCATGTGATACCTGTCGATGTCTATATAGCCGGTTGTCCACCCAGGCCGGAGGCACTATTGCATGCCTTAATCACGCTTCAGGAAAAAATTAAAAGTGGCGCTACACGGGAACAAATCAAAAATGAGATCAGGGTATAATTTCTAAGGGTGTTTTGTTTCTTCGTGTTTAAAAAAAGAATTGTGCTTAAACAGCTTTTAGATTCTATAAAATAGCTGACAGAAATGAAGATTGATGATCTTAAAGTAATTATTGCAGAAAGCTTTTCATCTGCAACATTTGAAGAAAATGGAGAATGGTTAAGTGTAATTATTGATTCGGATGTTTGGCAACCATTTGCCAAACAAATATTTGAAAATCCCAAGCTTCAATTTGATTACCTGTTCTGCTTAACCTGTGTGGATTGGAAAACGCATCTTACTATGGTGTATCACATTACCTCAACCACCTTCAGGCATTCAATGGTTGTCAAAGCAAAGCTGGATCGTAATAACCCAGAAATAGAAAGCGTGGCACACCTCTGGCGTACTGCAGAATTCCATGAGCGTGAAGTTTTTGATTTATTTGGTGTGAATTTTATCCACCATCCCGATCTAAGAAGGTTATTCTTAACGGATGACTGGGCAGGGTTTCCTCTCCGGAAAGATTTTGAAGATCCTATCAATCTAATTAAATTATGATAGTGATCCTGATTGGTACTATTATGTAAACGGAAGTTTAAAAAATGCTTGAAGAAATAGCAACCACGGAGCAAGGGGATCTGATCATAAACATTGGACCACAGCATCCTTCCACACATGGCGTACTGCATCTGGTGGTGACGCTCAATGGTGAAACCATTAAAAATGTAGAACCTCATCTGGGCTACATTCACCGCTCTATTGAAAAGATGTGTGAGTCACTCAGCTACCGCCAGTTCATTTATGTTACCAGTCGTATGGATTACCTTTCTTCACACATTAATAACCACGGCTGTGCTTTATGTGTTGAAAAAGGACTACAGATAGAAGTGCCGAAACGTGCGCAGGTGATCCGGGTATTGATGGACGAGCTAACGCGACTTGCTTCTCACCAGCTGTGGTGGGGTGCAATGGCAATGGATATAGGAGCATTAACCCCTTTCTTCCATGCATTCCGCGAACGCGAAATGATCAACGATATTATGGAAGAAACCTGCGGAGCGCGACTTACCATGAATTATATGGTGCCGGGGGGAGTAATGTTCGATCTGCATCCTAATTTTCAGCTTCGGGTAAAGGAATTTATTTCTTTCTTCAAAAGCAAAATTGATGAATACGATGAATTGCTTACAGGCAATGTAATTTTTATTAACCGGATGAAAGACATTGGTATTATTTCAAAAAAAGATGCTATCTCTTACGGCTGCACAGGCCCCACTGCAAGAGCAAGCGGCGTGAATTGCGACATCAGAAAATTGTATCCTTATGAAATATACGGTCAGCTGCAGTTTGAAGAAGTGACAGAAGATGGTGGTGACTGCCTTGCCCGCTATGCAGTGCGCATGAAAGAAATGCGGCAGTCACTTCATATTATTGAAGAACTTATTGATAACATTCCCGAAGGTGAAATACAGGCAAAAACAAAGGCTGTATTAAAGCTTCCCAAAGGAGAATTCTATTCGAGGGTAGAAACTGCGCGGGGAGAATTTGGAGTATATATTATAAGTGAAGGCGGAACTACACCATACAGAATCAAATTCCGCTCACCAGGATTTTCTAATTTATCTGCTCTGAACCATATGGCAAAAGGGCATAAAATCGGCGACCTCGTCGCAATCATGGGAAGCCTCGATTTGGTAATACCGGATATTGACAGATAGCATTTCGAATTGGTGATTGTAGAGTGCGAATAACAATAAATGATCGGGGAGTAAATTTTTTATATAAACTATGGAGGGTTAACTATAATTTAATATTTGAAATGAAAGAAAAGTCAGAAGAACTTAAGCAAAGGACTAAAAATTTTGCTTTAAAAATGATTAAATTATACAGAAGCTTACCTCATGGAAAAGATTGTGATGTAATTGGATACCAGATGCTCAAATGCGCAACTTCTGTAGGAGCGAATTATAGAGCGGCATGCCGTGCACGATCTAATGCGACTTTATATCAAAAATTACATTTGTTGAAGAAGAAGCCGATGAATGTGGTTACTGGCTGGAATTAATTATTGAATCGGGATTAATGCAGAGAGAGAAAGTAATGAATTTACTTAATGAATCAAACGAACTGACTGCTATTTTTACTGCTTCGGGAAAAACAGCAAAAATGAAGAACAATATACAACCAGTAACCGGAAAGCAGCTGATTAAATCCACAATTCAAACTCCGCAATCCGCAATAAAAAATGTTTAGCCTTCAGGGAATAACAAATACAATCTATTCATGGCTGAACAGCACATTCAACTCAGCGTGGGCTTTATTGTTTGAATTTGTTATTGTAGGAATATCAGTGATCAGTTTGTTTGTCATTCTCGGGCTGGTATTGATCATGATGGAACGCAAGGTATCGGCATACATGCAGGTGCGCTTAGGTCCCAATCGGGTAGGTCCTAAAGGCATGTTCCAAACACTTGCCGATACGCTGAAGCTAATGGTTAAAGAGGGACTTACGCCCAATGGAGCTGATAAATTTCTTTTCAACCTTGCGCCCTTTATTGTTATCATTATTGCTATGCTCATAATAATTCCTATCGCTTTTGCGAGCGGATTCCAGATCTGGGATATCAATATTGGTGTGCTGTATGTTACTGCCGTTTCATCCCTTTCTGTAATTGGAATTTTAATGGCTGGATGGGCAAGCAACAATAAATATTCATTACTAGGTGCCATGCGAAGCGGAGCCCAAATAGTGAGTTATGAATTATCAGCAGGTCTTTCCGTTATTTCGATTGTCATATTATCGGGAAGCCTGAGGATCTCTGATATCATTGCATCACAACAAGACGGATGGTGGATTTTCAAGGGTCATATTCCTGTGATTATCTCTTTTGTAATATTTTTAATAGCAGTAACGGCTGAGACAAACCGTGCTCCCTTTGACCTTGCGGAAGCTGAATCAGAATTGACTGCCGGCTTTCACACCGAATATTCAGGGATGAAATTTGCTCTTTTTTTTCTTGCAGAATACGTAAACATCTTCATAGTATGTGCCCTTGGTGCTACCTTGTTCTTAGGCGGCTGGATGCCCTTTCATATAGGTAAATGGAATAGCTTCAACCATGTAATGGACTATCTGCCCTCTTCTATCTGGTTTCTTGGTAAGACATTTTTTTTAATTTTTCTTATCATGTGGTTTCGCTGGACATTTCCCCGCCTTCGGATTGATCAGCTATTAAACCTGGAATGGAAATATCTGCTGCCTATCAGTATGTTCAACCTGTTACTGGTTGCCCTTATTGCAATTATGGGCTGGTACTTTTAAGCAAAGAAGAAAAAACACTTACTATAAATGTAACTGCGATTAAAAGTGTTTGAACCTTCGTAAAATTCATGTGACAAATGTTTTACAATCAAATATTTAAAAGACAAATTTGTGACATGACTATTTATCAGCAATAAATATCAGAGCTAATGTTGCTGGTTCATTCATCTGTGCAATCATTATATTTTTTCTGATTTTATTTCACCAATCTTATTAAATTGAAAATAACAAGTCTGAAAAATATTAATTGGCTGTTGCTGCTGATCGTTGCCACAGGCACCGCTTTGCGTTTTTATCGGTTACCTTTTATTCCATTCACATATGATGAAGTAAGCGCATGGGCACGCACAGGGTTTAGCAATTTTAAAGACCTGATAGAACAAGGTGTAATGGGAGATGGGCACCCGGCGGGTATACAGGTATTTCTTAACTATTGGCGAATGCTATTTGGTGACAGCGAGATATCGTTTAAGCTTCCCTTTCTAATGATGGGGATATTATGCATCTGGCTGGTATTCCTGATAGGAAAATTCTGGTTTAATGAAACCGTAGGTTTATTGTGTGCAGCTTTTATTGCTACTATACAATATGCAGTGGAATACAGCCAGATTGCAAGGCCCTATATAAGCGGACTTTTTTTCTCACTGATGGCAGTTTGGTGCTGGACTAATTATTTGTTTAATACAGGCAAAATGACAAAGAGATTTCAGCTTACCGCTTATATTCTGTTTGCATCTTTATGTTGCTACAACCATTATTTCAGCTTGTTGTTTGCATTCATTATTGGTGTTACTGGATTATTTTTTGTTGATGTACAAAAGCGCTGGCTGTACATTTTTGCAAACCTTGTTGTTGTAATTTTATTTCTTCCTCATCTTATCATCACTTTAAATCAATTTAAAATTGGGGGTGTGGGAGGTTGGCTTTCCAGGCCCGATTATTATTTTTTTTTCAGGTACCTGAATTATGTATTTCAATTTTCATGGTGGACAAAAGGCATCGTATTACTGCTGATCGCACTTGGTTTTTTTTATCCGGATAATAATATTGCTTCAAAAAATAAATTTAGAATTATTTGCATACTATGGTTCTTCTTGCCCATGCTTACCGGGTATTTCTATTCCGTTTACAGGAACCCGGTACTGCAGTATTCTGTGCTTATTTTTTCCTTTCCCTTTCTCTTATTTTTCCTGTTCTCTTTTTTAAAACCCTTTAACCTCAGCGTAAATTTTTTACTGGTTGCAGGGGTAATGATTACCTGCAGCTATGCACTGATCTTTCAGCGAAAACATTATACTATTTTTTATCATCAGCCAATAGAACAGATTGCAAAAAACTGCATTCACATAAATCAGGAATTAAATGGAAACGAAACGGTTTTGATCAATGAGCCTTCAAAATATTTTGGTTATTATTTGAATAAATACCAATCAAATATTAAGGCTTCCTACTGGCAGGATTTAAATATTCAATCATATATTCAATTTAAAAATTACCTGAAATCACTCGATCGCAAATTCATTATTGCAGGAAATATTCCGAATGATTACCTCGCACTTATCAGGCAACGATTTCCATTTATGATTAGCAGGGAAACGGGATTCACTTATAACTTTTTCTGCTTCTCAAAAATTAAGGAAGGTGTAAAAGTATTCAATGATGTAATTTTTAATGATACACTAAATTTTAAACAACCTGATAAATATTGGATATCAGCAATTCCGCCAGCAGGTAGCTTAAACGATTCAGCACATTTTTCTATGGATGCCACACAAGAATTCAGCCCTGCATTTTATGCACCACTAAAAGATATTGCGAACAGCCATTACAATGTGGTCACTGTTTCAGTGCATGTAAAAAATCTTAATTGGCCAAATCAAACCTCTCTCGTTTTTAGCTTTTCAAATGGTGATTCTACTTTTTTCTGGCAGGAAAAGTCTCTGTCCCTTTTTATGGATTCTTCGGAATCATCAGGAACAGCTTTTTACAGCATCAGTCTCAGAGATGTGGATGTTGATATGAAACACACATTCATAAAAACGTATTTGTGGAATAAGAATAAAGAACCGTTTGATATTGATTTTATGAACGTACAACTACAGGAAGGAAATCCAGTTATTTATGGTTTAATAGAAAAAGTGAACTGAGCTCTTAGTAAATTCGAATGATGTATAAAAATAAATCAGTACTTACTTTTTTTTATTTCCTGCTGATAGCCCAGTACTGCTTTTCGCAGGACATGAAATTCATTCCCTACCGCTTTAAAGATCTGTGGGGATTTTCCGATACGAAGGGGAACGTAATACTTCCCACACGGTATCAGCAAGCGAATCCATTCAGTGAAGGCTATGCTGTTATAGAATCGGACAATCATTTTTCATTTATTGATGATGATGGAGATTTAAAAATGCCCTTTAAGTATGATTACATAAGCAATTTCCATAATAATGTTGCAGTGGTTTCCTTGGCTGAAAAGTGGAAAGTGATTGATACCCGCGCCCATGTGCTTACGAAGAATGACTATGATGCTATAGGCGAATTTTCAAATGGACTGGCGCAGGTAAAAGCCGCAAATCAGTATGGATTTATTAATGACAAAGGTGATATTGTGGTAAAGCCACAATTCGATAATGTGCTTCCATTTTCCGAAAATATGGCAGTAGTTCAATCAGGCAACCTGTTTGGGTTTGTGAATCAGAAAGGCTTTATTGTTATACCGGTTCAATATGAAGGCGCAGCATCTTTTCATGATGGTTTGGCGCTGGTGAAAAAAGATTCACTGGTAGGGTTTATAGATAAATCAAATAATGCAGTAATCCCGTTCCAATATAAAAGCGCAAATATTTTTTCAGAAGGGCTGGCACCTGTAATGAAAGATGGAAAAGTCGGTTTCATAAATACAAAAGGCGATGTGGAAATTCCAATTCAATATGAAAATGCAAATCCTTTCAGGGAAGGATTTGCCTTAGTGCAGAAAAATGGTTTGCTTGGTTACATTGATAAAAAAGGACATGAAATAATTGCCCCCGAATTTAATATCGCTGATGATTTTCATGAAGGGTTCGCTTTAGTGAAAGACAGCAGCTGGAAATTTGTTAATGCCGAAGGAGAAAAATTGATGCTCGATATTCACTACCAGGAAGTAAAAGATTTTAGCAATGGGCTTGCACGGGTTAAAGGGAACGAAGTGTGGGGATATGTGAATCAATCAGGAAATGAAATAATCGAGCGGAAATATGAAGACGCCCAGGATTTTAATAACGGATATGCACTTGTTAAGCTCAATGGCAAATGGGGATATATAGATAAAACCGGAAAGGAATTTTTTAAAGAAAAGTAATTTCTCATTCTAAAATGAAATACTAAGCAGTCTTTTTATATGCTTAAACTCACCTCTTCTTTTAACCTGTTCTTGATCACCATCAACTCAGTTTCCATCTTCTCTACCAATGCCAGCAATTCGTCCTTACCTCTTAGTTGTTCCGGAATTTCACTACTGATGTAGTTGCAAAATTTCCATACTTCTTTTACGTCATTGATATCAATTTCATACGGTTGGTAAGCTGTATTAAGTGAATGAAGCTCTAATTTTTTCTTTCGGCTAATGAGGTTATGAGCTATTTTGAAAACAATTCCTTCATCCTGAGTTAATAAAATACAAGCATCGCCATTTTTAATGTCGTTCCAGTTTTCAATGTATTCACCGATCACCCAGCTCTTGTCAGGAATGGGCAGCATAGAATCTCCATCAATCTGGAACATGCGGTATTTACGATCATCGAAAAGAATGGGCAATTGGAAAGTCGAAAGTTTTTTAATAAAGTCGGGATCGGCATATCCATTCTTATAACCTGCTTTTGCTTTTAACGGCACCGCTTCAATATTTTCTTTGTTCCCGCTATCTACAGTAGTGGCAAGCACCCGCAGCTTGCTGCCTGTTATATACACATCATGCCCCTTTTCCAATTCTGATAATTGAAAGCCGGACAGCTTGCTGAGGTCCATCTTTATGAGGGTATCCACGGAGACCTTAAAATATTTTGAAAAGCCTACGAGTGCCTGGAGTGTGGGATTTTTTACGCTTCCGTTTTCATAGCTGTTTAATGTAGAGCGGCTCATGTTTAATTCGCGTGCTACCATATCCTGGGTTTTGCTTCGTCTTGTGCGAAGAAGCCTGATATTATTGCTGAAGATCATGTCAACTGTTTTTGAATGTTAATTACCTGGTGAAAAGTTGGACCCGGGGCACGAGAAGCAAATTTAAATTCACGTACCATATCACACTTTGAAAGCCCGGACTCACGCCGCAGCAATACTATGCTGTTAACCAGGAAGTGCGCCGTGTAGTCGATTAAATAAAATTCTGAAGTGGCACGGCTGAATTTTTCCTTATCCAACCCTTTTGCAATGGCAAGGTGCGGATGGAAGTGATTTTTTACCGCAAGCTTCAGTTCCTGTTTTAACTTTTTGCTGACCTCTGAAACTTCTTCCGGGTTAACAATTTTATTGAAGATTGTATGAGGTTTAAAATGGTCGAAGCCATCCAGCTTTAAATGAAAGGGCTCGCATCTTTCGCTCACTTTCGCAATGGCACGAACCATTTCGGGTTCCATGGTTTCACTCTGAAGAAAGTTACAAAGTATAATATCGGGTTTGGAAGCAATGGCCTGGTAATGATCAAACTGACGGTGAAATCTTTTCTTCAGGGATTCAATCTCCTGCCTGATGTGCGGAGGCGGGGCAATTACCAGCAGGTATTCATATTGTTTGGAAGAGGGAACTACTACCGGCATGGCTATTGGATCGGGCTTTGAACGTGCAATCGACTCTGCATCATTTTCATACATCACATAATCGAGCTTTTGCATTTCGACTACATCGATGCTGTAAAATCCAAAGTCTTCCACCACCTTTCCTTTTATCCAATAACAACCCTTTCCCCGAAAGGGAAATCTTTTTGTGATATCGGGAAAATGAGTAGTGTCGAAGAAGAACCCGTCTTTATCAAGGAAGGTACCGAACATCATTACTTCACCCTTAATGGTGGTTGTGGGCTTATAAGTAACATAGTACCCCATTATTTCTACTGCCCTTCCATGATTGATTTTCAACCTGGCAGCCACCAATTCACTTTGCAGGGGCTGTTTTATAAGTGTGAATGGCGGGCAGAGAGGAAAACCAAGGATTTCTATTTCATCCCTTGCATCTTCAAAAGGATCATTATATAATTCAGGCAATAAAAAATTCTTATATCCATTATCAAATAATTCCTTTCGTGCTGTAGATCTCTTTTTACTTCCTATTACTGTATAAATATCCCACAGTAATTGTTTTTTTGTTCTTCCTGTAAAGCTAAATGCACCAACCCTGATAAGGAGCCGAAGCTGCTCTGCTGCAATAGAAACACGGTTCATGAAATCAACTAAATCTTTAAAGCCTCCATACGTTTTTCGTTCTTTCAAAATGGCTTCCACTGTTTTTTCTTCCAGCTCTGCCATATGTGTAAATCCTAAAAAAATATCTTTACCATACACCGTTGTAACGCAGTCACTTTTATTAATGTCGGGTGCATGAATGGCGGCACCTGACATGCGCGCCTCGTGAACGTAATATTCTGTACGGTAAAATCCGCCAAAGTTGTTAATCACACCTACCATAAATTCGATGGGATAATAGGCTTTCAGAAACATGCTTTGGTAGCTTTCCACAGCAAAAGACGCGGAATGCCCTTTAGCAAAGGCATAGCCTCCAAAGCTTTCAATTTCGCGCCATACTTCATTCGTTAATGCGTCAGGATAGTTTTCCTTCTTACAGTTTGTGAAAAACGTCTGCCTGATCTTTTGAAACTCCGCACGGCCCCGGTATTTTCCACTCATTCCCCTTCGCAGCATATCCGCCTCGCCCAGAGTAAGCTTTGCAAAATAGTGGGCTACTTTAATCACATCTTCCTGGTACACCATTACTCCAAAAGTGTCCGGCATTATTTTCCAAAGCTCGGGGATAGATTCTTTCTGGCCGTGAAGCGGATCATGAAAGCGGCGGATATATTCGCGCATCATACCGCTGCGGGCCACACCGGGCCGTATGATAGAGCTTGCGGCTACAAGATCCAGGTAAGTCTTTGCACATAGCTTTGCAAGCAATCCCCGCATAGCCGGAGATTCTACGTAAAAGCAGCCGATCAGTTTTGCATTGGTAAGGTGCCACTCCACTTTCTTATCTTCTTTAAACCGTTTTACATCGTGGATATCAATTTCTTCATTCCTGTTTTTTTTAATGATCTCTACTGCTTCCTTTATATGACCCAAGCCACGCTGACTGAGAATATCAAACTTTGCAAAGCCCACGTCTTCCGCCTCCAGCATGCTGAACTGAGCGAGGGGAAATCCTTTAGGTGGATTGCTTAATGCAGTATAATAGGTGATCGGTTTATCTGAAATCAAAATGCCCCCTGCATGAATGCTGAGGTGGTTGGGAAAATCATGGATGCCCCGGCTGTATTGATAGATGAGCCTGATGATGTCATCGTCGGTTTCAGGAAACTCTTGCGGATCAAGAAGGCCATCAATCTGTGCTTTTGGCAAGCCAAATACCTTTCCCAATTCACGCACTACAGCATTGGCCTGAAAGGTACTGTAGGTTCCTAAAAGCGCCGTATGGTTTTCCCCGTATTTTTTGAAGATGTATTTAATAATCTCATCACGGTCTTTCCAGGAAAAATCTATATCAAAATCCGGAGGGTTAATGCGTGATGGGTTAATAAACCGCTCGAAATAAAGATCAAGGTCAATAGGATCTACATCCGTTATTTTAAGTAAATAGGCAACTATTGAATTGGCGCCACTGCCTCTTCCCACATAAAAAAAATTCCGTAAGCGCGCGTGCTTTACAATATCCCAGTTGATTAAAAAGTAAGAGGTAAACTGCTTTTCCTTAATCAGGTCAATTTCTTTTTTAAACCGCTCGCGGATCTTTTCATTAGCATTGGGATAGCGGTACTGCATGGTCTCTTCACACTCATTAAGTAATAATTCCTCATCACTCTTTTCGCTTCCCGTAAAAAACTTTTTGTTTTTATATTGCTCAAACTGAAAATCAATCACGTCGCATTTCAGGAGTAATTCCTCTGTGTTTCGGATGATCACCGGCCAGGAAGAAAATATTTTTTTTAACTCTTCTTCCGGAACCATTATTTCATCCGGTGCTGCCTGTTCATTTAGCGGAAGCTTGCTCAGTAATGTATTGTTATCGATAGCGCGTAAAAGGCGGTGAATATTAAAATCTGATTTATTCCTGAATGTAACAGGGGCGAGGATCACCAACCTATCAGGTTGGTTTTTCCAGGGTGAAAAAGGAAGGCGGGTAAGGTCGCCCGGTTTAATACCTATAAATTCATTTTCTTTCAGGGGCAAGCGTGAAGCGGACAAATCTCCTCCATCACGCCGTGGCTGCGCTATTTGCAATGATGCAAAAGGATAGATTACAAATGCATTCTCAAGCGCAGGTGCACGGGCGGGAATTATTGCTTCCCTGCCGGTTAATCCGGGTTCGGCTTCCTGCAGGCACTTAGAAAGAAACTGGTTTAATTCATGAAAACCAGTATGGTTTTTTGCAATGCCAACAAAATGCTGCTGCATTCCATTTCTGAAGTCAATGCCTGCTACAGGTGTTACAGGATAGTTTTTCGCATGACGATGGAAATCTATAATGGCGGACGTATTATTAATGTCGGTCAACACGAGCTTTTGCACGCCTTTCGCAGCGGCCTCCTTTAGCAAAGCCTCAGGACTCATGGTTCCGAACTTGAAGCTGTAATAGGTATGGCAGTTGAAAAACATGATAGGATTAGTACTTGCGACAGTGTCTTGCCGGATGATTACATTACAATCTTTATTACAGATTGCAATTTAATCATTATTCTAAAACTAACAATGCAGGGTGATATAAATAAGGCAACACTTCATCACTGCAAAAGGTATCACTGCAAAATTATAATCAATATAAAAGAATAAGCCGGTTCATCATGCTGAACCGGCTTATTTCAAAATTTTCTCTAATAAATCAGAGCTTTAAAAACTGTGACTGCAGTTTTTGGGTTGAAGAGAGCACGGTGATCAAATATATTCCTTTTGCAAAGCCGCTCAGGTCTAAAGCATCCTCATTGGAAAATAGATTTTTTGAATAAAGAATTTGACCCAGTGAATTAGAAATTATCAGCTTTCCTTCCTTTTCCGGCATTGCCACATTTATTGTATTCGAGGCAGGATTGGGATATACTTTCAACTGGCTTCCTCCATCATCTGCAGCACCAACGATCACGCTTCCTTTACATTGATGCGATACTTCTACCTTAACCTTATTGCTGGATACAATGCCGCAATCATCTGCAACGTTGCACCGGTACGTTCCTGGTTGAGCTGCCGAATACGAATTGTTTGTTTCCCCGGGAATTGAAGCATTATTTCTTTTCCACTGATAGCCTGTTGCATTATTGACGGATACCGATAGAACAACAGATTCACCTTCACAAAGAGAAGTTGTTCCATTAGTGGTAACTGTTGCTACACATTGGTTGGATATTAAAGATGCACAATGATCCCATCTTGCCGGATAGGAAGCATCGTAACCAGGAATTATAATTGCCCGGTTATAACCGCCAAATCCATCCGGTAAACCACAGTTCGCATTTAAAAACGTTGCGCCGGGATTGCCTTCACTGTAATCGGTATAATTGTCGTTCCATATATCATTTCGTACAAATAAGAACTGCAGGGTTTCGCCGGCTGAAGATGAAGGAAAGTCCACATCAATGGAATACGTTGAAAAACTGTCGAGTGTCAATTGGCTTCCGGGAGCATCCGGTTGCCAGTCGGATTGAATGGTGGTTGATCCGGCAGAGGCAAAAGTGCCAGCAATATGCATACCACCTGGCCCAATATTAATTCCCTTCATGTCTACTGCAAAAGTGATGGTAACCTGCGAAAAGCCGAAGGAGCTGATGAGGAAGAATGCTCCCATTAAAAATGTCTTTTTTGTTTGCATAAAATGTAATTTTAGTTGAAGAGTATTAATAGTATTATACTTCGTGAATTAACTGCAGTTTATCAACCATTCAATCAGGTTGAAGAATGATGAATTAGTGAATTCTGCTAACTAAAAGGGTTGCTCCATTTCTTAGACAAAACGAATATACTTCCGGCAGAAGCAAAAAGCAAGTGATTCTAAATATATTTAAAACATTTATATCAATAGGATATGAATACCTATTTCAATAAATCTTCTTTTGATTTTGGCTTTTTATCAATCAGCCACTCAAAATTTTTTAATCGTGATTCTTCGGCAGGAAATTGATCAAGGGGAAAGAACGTAGCATCTGGCTGTGTAATAAAATAGATTCGATCCACCTTTTTGTCTTCAAAATGAATGGTGATATTGCTGCAAACAGCTTTATTTACACCAATAAACCGGGAGCTGTCATCTTTAGCATAATAGACACTTTCTCCATTACCAATGCATTCCATCTTTCTCAATTCACCTTTGTCAAAGTAGCCATACATATTTTTGCCCTGCACCTGGTTAAATAATTCCGCCACAGTTGAATCGGCCTGGTTCGCAGCAAATGCATTTTGAATCAGCTCCATTTTGTACAATGTTTTGTTTCGAAGCTGAAACCACATAGTATCTGCAGTCAGCTGGTTGTTATCGACCCACAATGCTGGGTTACGGAAGAGGCGAAATGTAGAGTCGGTATCGCTGTAGCTTATGGAATCGCAAATGCCCTGCAGGTCACTTTTGAAAATTTTTACATGATGATAGGCATATATGCTTCGATACTTATCGGAAGAGTCTAAGGTGGTATAAAAAGTATCTGCCCTCATGTACATTGAATCGGTATCCATTACTGCAACCATGAGCGGATGTCCAGTAGCTAAAACAGTTTTATGCTTATCAAAATATTCTGCAAAGTTCCCGGTAAGAGTAACCTGCGAAGAGCTATCTACCATTTTCATTTTGGATCTGGCGAAGCCAAACCCGTTTATACGTTCATAATAAATAGTATCTGCACTAAGAGCTTGTGGGGGCCGTACTAACCGCGCATGTTTTTCAAACTGAGCGATATCGTCCGCCGTATTATAATAGCCTCCTTCACAATACACATTAAATGAATCGCCCGTGATGGTAGTCGGGCTTAAAAAAAAAGCCGTTTTGCTGTTTACATTATATCTCAGCGTATCGGTGTTCAATATGTAGTCAGGGTGGGCAAGCTTCACATCTTTTTTAAAATAGACATCCCCTGTAGTTGCGAAATAATAGCCGTGATTGCTTGTGAGCACAGCACTGTCATTCACTATAGTTCCCTGCTGCAGGTAGGATGCGATACGGGTATTTAGATCGTAATTAAGTACCTCCGTGGTGAGCACCATGTGTGTATTGGTCAGCCGTACGTTTTTTGTCAGCTGTGCCATCTTACTATTTCCGTCGTAGTGGAGCTGATCACCATAGATATTAATGGTATCTGCTTGCTTGATATGGACGTTGCCGGTGGCATCTACCACGTTTTTTTCCTGATCGAAATCGGCATTATCGCAAATGAGGGTTACATCCCTTTGCTGAAGTACTACATTACCCACCAGGTGCTTTGCTTTACTTCCTGAAGCTTCATTGTAGGTTAGAGCATCTGCATTCGTTATAGTGATGGGTTCTCCCTGCTGCGCAGCCACCCTGGTACCATATACAATAAGAAACAATCCCAGCCAACCCTTAGTCAATACCATTTTTTAATAATTCATATAAAAGGAATAATTCTGCTCTTCAAATAACGATTTAACAGTAAAATATTTTATTAAAAATCAATGAGCAGGCGGCGGTGCAGAAGCGGGCTTATCTTTTTTTCCGAATACCGAGATCCTAACGTACCTGCCAGGGTTTGCTTTCAGGTCATAAAGCAGCGCATCCAATGATTTTGCGGAGGCATTCAGGTTATTATACAGGCTGTCGTTGTTCACCAGTAAGCCCATGGATCCTTGTCCGTCATTGATCTTTTGAATTACATCCCCAGCCTGAAGCAAAACTTGCTTCGCATTATTGATAGTGGCAGTGATATCGCTCCTGCGTATGGAATCGCTGATTGCAGAAAGATTTGATAATAAAGCAGTGATATTATCCTGGTGTTTATTAAGGTTGGAGGTGAGAGATTCGATATTTGCAAATATCTTATTGAGCCTGCTTACATTATCCACCATTACATCGTTCACCTTTGCCGTAGTCTGATCCAGGTTATTAAGTGTGCTCTGAATGCTTTTAATACTCTTCTGAAGATTGGCTTTTGCCTCATCGTTGAATACTGCTTTTACTACCATTACCACTGAATCAAGTGAATTCATCAGATTTTCGGCCTTTGCTTTAATAGGTGCAAGCTCTGCCTGCACTGATTCCTTAATACCTCCCTGGACCTTTGAAGGTATCGTATCACCTTTATTATAATAGTCAGTAGATTTGGAAAATTCAAGCTGCACAATCTTAGTTCCAAGAAGGTCAGGGCTTGTAATGATGGCAGTACTTCCCTTCGGAATTTTAATTACCGGATCTACTGCAATCGTTACCATGATATCGAGGCTGGAATCCCTCACCAGCTGCAAATTCTGAACGTGACCTACGTTCATACCATTCACACGCACATGGTTGGGAACTACCAGCCCGTCCACCCGCTCATATCTTGCATAATAGATATCCTGTTTGCTAAAAATAGGGTTTCCTTTAAGCAGGTTGTATCCAAGTATCAGGAGCACAATAGACACCGCAGCAAAAATTCCCACCTTGGTTTCATTAGATACTTTCAAAAATTTTTTTAAGTGAGCAAAAGTAAAATTTAATAACAATGTTTAGCTAGCTGCTGTCTTCTTTAAAATATAGTAAGGGCTGGTCAACAAACAGGCGTGACTTCTTTGAACGTTTACTTTGATTCTATAATGTAAGGAGATACATTTTATTTTTTTACACTTAGTGAAATTTCATTGTAATTCAGCTAAAGGCTTTGGGCCCGAAAGACTACTATTCTTCAGGAAGCATCCAACCCTTAACTTCCTGAATTAAGTAAAATAAAAGTAATATTATCAGTAACTTAAACAGAGATTTATACATTCGAATATTTGCTTTCTTAACCTTTCAAAATAACTGTCCATGAAAACAACTTATACCCTTTTATTTGTATCCCTTTTCATTAGTTTGTCACTGAGTTTGCGTGCGCAAAACATCACATTAGGTAAAGAGCAAATTATCAGGGACTCCTTTTATGTTGTGCATAGTGGGGAAGGAAATAATACTTTAACCGGACTATCCAATATCTATCTCATCAAAGGGAAAAATGATACAGTTTGGATCTTCGGCGCGGGGTATGGGAATAAAAACGGAACGGTACCACCGTCGTATCCCTTGAGTGATATAGCCTATTATGGTCGGGTTACGGCTTACCGCAATGCCATTGATGATGCCCGCATAACGGATACCATCATTCATTCCAATTTCGGAATTAGCAAATCCAGCGCAAAGCTTATGTTTATAACTCCACATGGTCATTTGGATCATATAAATATGGAATTCCTGTCATCGCTTTGCGACAGTCTTGGATACAATCGAAATGCATTGAATATTTTTGTACATGGAAATGATTACAAGCTGGCATCGTGCAATAAGCCCTATTGCGGAGATACCCTGCATCCACAAGATCCAAATAACCCTTATTTCGGTGCTCCATTCGATGTGCCATGGAATAACACTTATATAAAAAAATTCAAAAAACTTGGAGCATCGAAAGATTCATGCAACCAGGTTGTTAAGACCTTTACATCTGTGCTGGGAACCTGTTATGTAGTGAAAGGCAAGTCAGTCGCCAACGGAGGCCACACAGATGGAACTGTAAACCTTGACAATCCAAGTCATAAATTTCGTATTGATGGCGCCGGTGCGGGAACACAGTGCCGGGTCGATCCTTCGTGGATAATATATCACATTCATGGCAACCTGCCGGGCAATTTAGCAGTGAGCCGTTTATCGCCTCCAAAAGAAAAAAATGAATTTGTAAAAGTTTTTCCAAATCCTTCCCGCGATGAGCTCAACTTTCTGTTAAGCTCAGAGCTTGAGAATGGTAATATTGCAGTTTATGATGCTTTCGGAATTAGAAAAGTTGCCTTTACCCTATCCGCAGGTATGAGTAAAAAAATTTCGTGTGGTCAATGGCCACGTGGTTTTTATTCCATCGTATTTAGCAATGGGAATAATATAAGGAGCGAAAAGATCGTACTAATTGAATGATTTTGTTCTAAAAGAATATCTCCTGAAAGATTCAAGCAGACTCACTACAAGCTTTTTTTATAGAGGGCTATAATTCCACAAACTGCGTTATTTTATTGGCCGCTAAGCTTCTGTTGTGTAGTAGCAGATATTCAGTATCAGAAGAAATCATCTACCGCCCAATATAACCTTTACAGTATTGTGCAGGTAAGGGTACGTACTTAGTTTCGGTACCGTTAATAGAATCCTCGAAATAATAATTCGACGTTTTTCGTTATGAAACCTTTCAAGTTACTGCTATTCAGGGGTGCTCTATAGTTATGTTTCCAAGTTTCTTTCGAATAAATTTGCCGGTAATGAAAATAAAAGCGGGCAGGAATTTAGGGTGGATATTAATTTTAAGCATCGTATTTAATTCCTGTCTTGTCACCCGTCAGGTGAAGAATGGCGACATGCTGTATAAGGAAAAGCAGTACACATTGGCCGCTGACCTGCTTCAAAAGGAGTTAAACGCTGAAACCGACCCCCAGTTAAAAGCAAAAGAAACCTTCGAAGTGGCAGAATGCTACCGCCTTTCCGGCCAATCGGTTCCTGCAGAAGAGTGGTATAAGAAAGCCGCCGACTACAACCTTGACGACCGTGCGCAATACCTCTATGCCCTCATGCTTAAAAACAATGAGAAATACGATGATGCGGTAAATGCCTTCAATGAGTATCTGAAAGTTGCACCCTACGATGAAGAAGCACGCGCACAGGTGGAAGCGTGTAATCTTGCTTCGCAATGGCAAAAGGAAAAATCAAATAAGAAAGTTACCGATGTAGAATCATTGAATTCTCCTGCTTATGATTATGCGCCCGCATTTTATGGAAAAAATGGAATGGTATTTACTTCTGACAGAAGTAATGCAGCCGGCGAAGATATCTACGGCTGGACCGGTGAAAAATTTAGTGATATATATGTTGCCTACCGCGATTCAGGAAACCACTATGGAACACCGGTGCCGTTCAGCGATGTGCTAAACTCACCTGCAAACGAAGGCACCGTATGCTTCAATAAAGATTTTACGGAATGCTACTTCACGCGCTGCATAGGAGGCGTATCGTATAATATCTTTTGCAAGATCTATTATAGCTACCGCACAGGAGAAACCTGGAGCGATCCGCAATTAATACCCATGTTTGAAGATAGCTGCAACGTAGTGCAGCCTTGTCTCTCTGGTGATGGAAAGGAGCTATATGTCTCCTCCGATGCTGATGGTGGCTATGGCGGAAAAGACCTTTACGTACTTTCAAAAACGGCTGATGGCTTGGGCAATCCACAAAGTTTGGGTCCTGTAATTAATACTACCGGTGATGAAGGGTTTCCGTATGTAGCACCTGAGGGCACTTTATATTTTTCTTCGAATGGTTTGGACGGCATGGGCGGGCTTGACATTTTTTCAGCAAAGCGAATAAATAACCAATGGGGAAATGTTCAGAATTTAAAAGCACCCGTTAATTCCGGAGCCGATGATTTCGGTTTTATTTCTGAAAAAGTAAATCCGAAAGATGTACACGCCATAAGATCGCAGGGATATTTTTGCAGCAACCGGCCTGGCGGCAAAGGCAAAGATGATATCTATCATTTTGTAGAAGAGAAAACCAAGGTGTATTTGGTCGCTGGCGATGTAGTGCAAAAAAAGTTTGAAAAAGAAAATGACCCTAACAGCAACGTTGTTGGCTTTGACCCTTTACCGGCTGCTGCTGTAACGCTGGTGGAGCTTGATAAATCAGGAAACCCGGTTAACGGCTCTCAGAAAAATTTGAAGACGGGTACAAATGGAAAGTTTCAGTTTGCCCTGGAAGCAGAAAAAAAATATAAGATCTCTGCGGCTCACACCGATTATTTTACTAAGTCCGAAGATGTAACTACCGTTGGTCTGATAAAGGTTGATAAGGATACGGTAACTGCTACGGTCCGGATTATTCTGGATAGAATTTACAAGAATGTGCAGGTTAACATTAGTAATATCTATTACGATTACAACAAAGCGAATATCCGTGCGGATGCTGCCAAAGTGTTGGATACTCTGGTAGTGCTCCTCAAAGAAAATCCGAATGTGAAGGTGGAGATTGGGTCACATACGGACTCCCGCGGTAAAGATGAATATAACATAAATCTTTCACTGGCGCGCGCGCAGTCCGTAGTAAACTACCTGGTGAATAACGGTGTGGATGCTGCAAGGCTTTCTGCGAAAGGATATGGAGAGACCCAGCCGGTTAATGAATGTGTAAATGGTGTCAAATGCACAGAAGAACAGTTTCAGGCAAACCGGCGCACCACCTTTAAAGTGATATCCGATACTTACAGCCTGGAATCAAAACCACCCGATACTATCATACAGAATCCAAATAAAAAAGACGAGCAATAATAATTACTGCGGATGGGTAACGATCTGAAGTATAATGAGCGTGGTGTTTCCGCCTCAAAAGAAGAGGTGTATCAGGCTATAAAAACACTTGATCCAGGCTTATTTCCTAATGCCTTTTGTAAAATTTATCCCGATTTTTTTCTCCATGATCCTGAGTGGTGCAGCATCGTGCATGCGGATGGAGCGGGTACAAAGTCTTCACTTGCTTATTTGTACTGGAAAGAAACGGGAGATTTATCTGTGTGGCGGGGTATTGCACAGGATTCTTTGGTAATGAACACCGATGATTTGAGTTGCGCCGGAACTGCCGGACCTTTTCTTTTTTCCTCCATCATAAATCGTAATAAGCACCTGATCCCTGGCGAAGTGCTTCGGGAAATTATAGAAGGCACTGCTGCTTTTATCGATAAAATGAATTCTTTCGGAATCCAAATTAAATACATGGGCGGTGAAACAGCTGATCTTGGCGATATCGTACGCACTGTAACGGTAGATTCCACCATCAGCTGCAGGATGAAGCGATCGAACGTTGTAAAAAATGAGATTCGACCTGGCAATGTAATTATCGGCCTGGCTTCATTTGGAAAATCAACTTATGAAGAGGAATATAACAGTGGTATCGGTAGTAATGGACTTACTTCAGCAAGGCACGATGTGCTAACACACGAATATTACAAAAAATATCCGGAGACATTTGATCTAAATACTAAAGAAGATTTGATTTACAGCGGTACTAAAACGGTCAGGGATTCTTTTGAGGATGCACCCCTGAATATTGGAAAGTTATTACTTTCTCCCACACGCAGTTATGCACCGGTTTTAAAAGTGGTGCTTGAAAAATTTCAGAAACACATTCATGGCTTGATCCACTGCAGCGGCGGCGGACAGAAAAAGGTGATGCACTACGTTAATAACCTTCATGTCGTAAAGAATAACTTATTCGCTGTTCCTTATGTCTTCCGGTTAATTCAATCGGAATCAAAAACTCGGTGGCAGGATATGTATCAGGTTTTTAATATGGGCCACCGGCTGGAAATATATTGCGGAGAGCTAATTGCATCTGAAGTGATAAGTATTTGCGCTGAATTTAATATAGAAGCAAGAATAATCGGTAAATGTTTTTCTTCGGAAGAAAAAAAACTGACTATAGAAAGTGATGATGGAACGTTTACATATTAAAATGAAGTCTCTCAGAAGGAATAGGCAAACACCAGTCTCGCATTAAGTTTTTCATCATCTTCCAGAGTGCGTCCTCCATTTTTTAAGTCAATTATCTGGGGCAATGCTGCAAATGAAAGCCACCAGTTTTCCTGTCGGTAAGAAATATTGGGACCTATATACAGTGCGGAATGCTCGAACCCTTCATCATGTGAAAAGACATTATTGCTGCGTGCTTCCAATCCTATATTAAACGATTTGGTAATAGCATAAGAAAGACCATAATCCGCTTCTAGCTTGGTTTCGCGCTTCCATACAGTCTTGCTGTTTTGCTCTTTTGCTTCCCATTCTAATTCGCCAACCAGGTTAAATGCAGTAAGGAAGCGATCTATATTTTTATCAAGTATAACCTTGCCTTCCAGCTCAAATTCATTGGAAAAAATGGTTACTTCACAATATAGAGCTGATCCTATAGTATTGGTAATTGGATCTGTGAGCTGGTATTTCCATTCATTTGAAAAGCCTATATCGAATTTTGTTTTCAGGTCTGTCTGCGGCTCAAAAATTGTTTCACCTGTAGTCGTTGTAATGGGTATGTAAGTGGTGAAAGGCACGGTAGATGCGCCGAGGTTTAAATAAAATGATGTCTGTAACTTTTTTCCCAACCCAACCTCAAATTCAATCCTGTTTTCAACGGCAGAAAAAAAATCTTCGCGTCCATATTTATAGGTTGTCCAGACTTCTAAATCCCGTAACCCGCCCTGCAAGGTTCGGCTTTCATAAACAAAAGCAAAACTTCGATCCGTTGCACGTAAATTATGTGTTCCTAAAATAAATGCGATCAAGAAAAGAAAAAATAAATTGAGGTATCTGTTCATTAATATATCTGAAATAGCATTAGGATAATTTGCATTTATCGTTCTCACCTAATTTGAATTTTTATTGTTAACGCTAGGGAATCAGCTTTTGAAGTACAGTTAACAGATTTTCCCCTCGCAGGTTAGAAGCCACGATACGGCCTTCTTTATCGAGAAGATAATTTTGAGGAATAGACTGTATTCCATAGGTCTGGCAGATTGCGGATTTCCAACCCTGTAATTCACTCACGTGGTTAGGCCACATCAAGCCATCCGATTTTATTGCATTCAGCCATTTGTCGCGGTCCGTATCCAGAGAGACACTATAAATTGTAAATCCCTTATCCTTATAGGACTGGTACGCTTTCACTACATTGGGATTTTCACGCCGGCACGGACCACACCAGGAAGCCCAAAAATCGACCAACACGTATTTACCACGCAGTGTTGAAAGCTTTAAAGATTTTCCATTGGCATCGTTTAGCTGGATATCAGGTGCAATGGCTCCGGTTGCGAATTTGGGATCGTTTTGATTTTGCTGACTTCCACCCCGCTGATCGGCCAACTGCTTAAGAAAGGTCTGTACAAAAGGAACACTTCCAAATTTGGTTTTTATTCGGTTTTCCAATGAATCAATTACGTTTTTATCCCGCTGATAATTGAGATTATAAGCCGCAAAAATGGCGAGCACAGGATTCTCAACTGTATCAATATACTTTGTATTGTAGGTCCGGAAAGCTGCGTCTGCAACCCGCACCTTTTCCTCATATATTTTTTTTATGGAATCGGGAGTTTGTTCGCCGGCGTTCGAATTGTACTCCTCCATAGCAGCATGGAATTGCTCGCCATATTGCTTTGTTTTCATTATATAACCCCGCAATTGCTCAGAAGCTGGTGAACCCGAAACGTGGTAATTGAAAGAGGTGAAATCAGACGTGTCTGCAGTAACCTGTACAGCTGAAGATTTATCGTCAAGCACCAGGAGGAGTGCTCGTTCCTGTCCCATACGCAACTGGTAGAGTCCATTACTTTTTATCGATCCCTGCATTAAAAAATTTCCGGTAGCATCTGCCTTTGCTGTGTCTACGCCACGGGTAGAATTGTAATTAATCTCTTCGAGATATATAGGAGTATTTACAGCAACATTTTTTATTTGACCCTTCAGGGTAAACTCCTCACTCTTCATCTGTGATTGACACGAATAAAGAAAGGAAAGGGAACACGTGATGAACGCTAATAAAAATATTTTCATTTTATAAGAACTAAAGAGGTTATTCAATGATCTTTTTGGTTAAAACTTAAATTAGAATTACGTTATGTTATTGCTTCCTGCAAAGCCCAGATTTGTTCACTATACTTCTTCAGTGCAAAACTACTAAAGCAGTTGTTAACGAAAGCTGAACATTTAAATTTGCCACAAAAAATATTGATTACATTATGTCTGATTACAATATTAAAGAACATGGGGCTGACAGCTTTTTTGTAGTTTCGCATCAATTGATTTAAAATGAAAAATATTATTCTTGCGTTTTTACTCGGGATTACCTTGTACAGCTGCAAAAAGAATTCATTACCGTTTGATCCCGGTCAGATAGGAACAGGGGAAACTGGTGGTGGAAACGATTCATCGGGCACTATATTGATCCATGATTATGAAGGTGGTTACCATGGAATCGTCCACGAAAAGGGAGTTATTGCCTATAGCCAGCCGTTCATTAAATACGATACTACATATGAATACACTATTTCTGTATTATCTGCAGGAATTAATCTTATTAATATACAGGGAACTGAAAATATTGACAGCATTATAGTAGATGATTCAGGCCATTTTGCCTTCCAGGATTTTCACCGCACCATTGCCGGACGTTTTACTGATGGCGACGATAGCCTGTACATGAATACCGATGCTATCGGCGGAGCCTTTCCTGTTAGCTATACCAGCTCTCATATGGAGTTTGCCGGTCAAAAAAAGTAACCTGTTAATATGACATCAGAAGAACGCCTGAGTACTATAAACCTTTCCATTAGTCTTGATAAAAATAATATTCCTGAAAAGATTGATTGGGTTGCAACAGATGCCGAACCGGGCATACATGAGGCAGGTGCCATGCTGGTCGCTCTCTGGGATCAGAAGGCAAAGACGGGTTTAAGCATCGATCTGTGGACGAAGGAAATGACTATACCTGAGATGAACTTATTTTTCTATCAGACATTCTACCAATTATCAGAAACTTTTGTCAGGGCTACGCAGAATAAAGAACTGAGTGAGGACATAAAAAAATTTGCAAACGAATTTATTGAAAAGGTGAAGCAGGCTGAAAAGCTTGCCCTTAAATAAGTGGTAGTCGATAAAGCTTCAATTCATTTTTCAATCGCTATTTGCTTTATTTCTTTCGATTCTACAATTCTGTACCTATAATTCTGTTGTGTGGAGGGCTGTCAACAATTCTGTTTTCTTATTACTCCCGGTCATCTTTTAATACTGGTGATAGAAGCCTTAGTGCATTGAACACCGCCTGGTGGCTTACGGTGGCATGGTTCTCCTGAGGCAGATAGTCAAAATAAATATTTAAACTATTGCTTTCCGAATTTTTTAATTTTTCTGCCAGAAGATTTACATCTACTTCCATAACACGTGGAATGTCGCTGGGGGTCAATCCTTCTTTTCCTACCCCGATATAAATATCTGTTTTAGCCGTAAAAGTTTTTTGAAGTATTTCAAATTGGCTGTTTAGTAAGGATCCATTGTCCCACCATAGGCTTGGGCTTACAATAATATATTTATTAAATAAGGTTGGTTTTCCAAATAATATTTCTGTTGCCAGAAGTCCGCCTAACGATTCTCCAATAATCGTTTTGGTATCATTGGTTTTGTATTTATTCTGAATATAGGGTTGCAATTCTTTTTCAATAAAATCTATAAACTTATCTGAGTGACCGGATGAAGGATATCGTTTCTGATCCGTTGCTACAGTTGTCGGAAAAGTAAAATCTCTTTTTCGATCTGTATTGGCAATTCCAACAATAATTGATTTCGGAACGCGGTTTATCCAGGGGAAACTGTTAAACTGATACAGTCCCACAATATGAATAAAATCTTCGTCAGCTCCGCCATCAAGGAGGTAGACCACAGGATATTTTGTAGTATCATTTTGATTGTAACCTTCAGGCAGATATATATTTAAAATTCTTTTTTCGGATAATTCAACAGATTCAATTTCGTCGATCTCTCCGAGGATAAATGGCTTGCTGTTGTCCGATTTTTTAGCCTGCTTATTCTGGCTGTAACAAGCTGTTGTAAAAAGGATAAGTACACAGATTAGCAAGGTCTTCATAGATACATTGTAATCTAAAATGGAAAATGGCGCGATGTAAAATCGAATAGTAACTTCTCTTTTATTTCCCCTTCGAAAAAAGCTTCGACAATTCACCCAGCTCGAAAGTAATTACGGTAAGCTGACCATTCGGCGAGACATAGGGAGTATCACATGCAAAGAGCTGATCAATCAGGTTTTTCATCTCTTTTTCAATCAGCACCTCACCCGCTTTTATAGAGGCTCTTTTTGCCATCGTGACAGCAAGCTGGTGGCGCTTACCGGATTTTGTGTTCACGTTGCTCAGCTTAAATTCATCGAGCATGCGTTCTATCAGGTCTTTCTCATTTCCGAGCCTTATATCAGAAGGAATACCATGCAATACAAATGAGTTTCCTCCGAATTCCTGGATGTCAAATCCAAATGCACAAAGCTCGGGCAGCAGCTCACGCAGCAACTCAACGTCGGGTGGAGCGATGTGAATGGTTTCAGGAAAAAGCTGCTGTTGGGTAGTAAGGTTATTCGTATCGAGGCCTTTCACAAATTTCTCGAAGAGGATGCGCTCATGCGCCGCCTGCTGATCTATAAGTATAAACCCCGATTTTATCTGCGATAAGATGTATTTTTTGTGAAGCTGAAAAGGTGCTGATTGCGTGTCAGGAATATCTTCAAACATGGCAGCAGCAGCATCACTAAATGGCTGGTCTATACTGCCTGAAATAGTGATGGTGCTTAACTGAGGTATGGATTCAGGCTCATACATTTTTTGCCAGTTGCGGATATTTGATTGATTCCGTGAATGTGTTTCTGCAAAGGGAAATTGCTGTTTTCCAAGCAGGGGTAATGAAAAAGATTTTTTAGACGAAGAAGTTTCAGAAAAAGGCTTTGCAGGCGTGGAAAAAGCCTGCAGGTGATCGAAGGCTGTTTCGCGGTCGAAGTCGAGAGTAGGGGTAACAGAAAATTTTGAAAGCGCTCCTTTCACTGCAGTATTCACAAAGGCATACACTATCTTATCATCATCGAATTTAATCTCCTGCTTGGTGGGATGCACGTTGATATCTATCCGTGAAGGATCGATGTCAAGAAAAATGACATACAGCGGAAAGGTATCTTTCTGCAGCAATTGATGATAGGCACTTACCACCGCATGGTTCAGGTAATTATTCCGGATAAACCTCCGGTTCACAAAAAAATACTGGTCACCGCGCATCTTCTTTGCCGACTCCGGCTTTCCCACAAATCCAAAAATGTTTACAATGCTGGTTTGCTCTTCCAGCGGCACCAGCCGCTCGTTATAGTGGTTACCAAAAATATTACGGATGCGCTGGCGGAGGTTTGATGGAGGAAGGTGAAACACTTGCAGGCCGCTGTGGTGCATCTCAAAGTGTATTTCAGGATTTGATAGTGCAATGCGCTGAAATTCATCTATGATATGCCGGGTTTCCACCGGGTTGCTTTTCAGGAAATTCCTCCGTGCGGGGATGTTGTAAAATAAGTTTTTAATAGCGATAGAAGTGCCCTCGGTTACCTGGGCAGGCTCGTGCTTTCTCACTTCCGATCCCTCTATTTCGAGCAGGCAGCCCAGCTCATCTCCTCTTCTCCTGGTCTTTAATTCTACTTGTGAAATAGCGGCAATAGAGGCCAGTGCTTCCCCCCGGAAGCCCATGGTTCGGATAGCAAACAGATCTTCGGCAACAGCGATCTTCGAGGTAGCATGCCTTTCAAAGCTCATCCGGGCATCGGTTTCCGTCATGCCGCATCCGTTATCAATTACCTGGATGAGCGCTTTGCCGGCATCCTTAATGATCAGCTTGATGGAAGTGGCACCCGCATCCAGAGCATTTTCCATCAGCTCTTTTACTGCAGAAGCCGGCCGCTGAATAACTTCACCCGCAGCTATCTGATTGGCGATCGAATCAGGAAGAAGGTGAATGATGTCGGGCATGAAGTAATAACAGTAGAAGTAAAAATAATATTAACCTTCGAAAATGGAAAGTAACCCTGCCATATTAATAGGGGTTATAAAATTATCAATACGAGAAAATCAGCAAGATCCGCTAAACGAAATCTATAAATAGCTTAATACTGGTTTAGCTATGACTTATCAGAAAAATACCACGTCTAATCATCGCCCATCAGCGATGAGACCTTATTCTTTAGATTACTGATAAAGCGCTTTCCCTTTACAATCTCATCCTCCACGTCGCCCTTTATTTTATTCGCAGAATTACGAAAATCATCGATAAGCTCTTCCTTATTATCTATTGCAAGCACGTAGCCGATACCGATGCCAATAGCTACACCAAACAGCAGGATCATCATCCCTTTTGAATTTTTCTTCATGGTATTAAATTTCGATAAAGATAAAAAAATTGAGGACGTAAAAGTGAGTTAGAATTCCTCCCTGCAGCTTACTTTAATTAAGTATGTGTGCGCAGGATCATAGGAAGTTAAAGAAACTTAAATACCGCAGCTTCCTTCATCCTCACTGAAGCTCAACGAAGTGAAGCTGCGAGGAGAAGAAAAAATAATTATAAACACGGTTCAGCAGGAGGAATTCTGTAAATCAAAAAAGCATTTAGAGAGCGACACGGTAAGCATGTAAAGATCAGATAGCTCGGTGTATGACTTGAAATTTTTACAGAGTGGGACTAATTAACAATATAGTTACATTGACATCAGTCACTGAGAAAATGTTATATTTTTATAGCATTTCGACAGATGTTGTAAGTAACATAAGTAGTATGACAATTGCCTGTCATTAAATAGTTATGGTGTTTTTGAGAATTTACTTATTTAGGCGATTTAAAAGACAAGAACATGAATACACAGCAATTGATTATTCAAAAAACCAATTAAATCATGAAGGCGCAAATTTTCATTTGCGCCTTTCTTCTTATAAGTTTGATTGGAAAGGCGCAAATAACATTTGATACTACGTATGATCATAATTTAAATCAGGAATTTGGTATAAGTATATTATTACTTCCTGATTCAGCATATCTCTGTACTGTCAATTCATTTAATTTTGCCACAGGTAATAATCAGGATTTGCTATTATATAAAATAAAGCCTACAAGGAATATTAGTTTCCTAACTATATTGGGTGAGGATTCCTCATATTTTTATGGTGGATTGCCAGGCTCTCTTATTAAATTACATGATGAAAATTATGCCTCATGTGGTACAAAAGTTTATTATAACAATAATTCAGATGGAATTTATATAAAATACGATCGAATAGGCAATATTGTTTTTTATCAATTATACCACGGTGGATACCAAGATGCTTTGTATAATATTACTGAAACGTATGACCATGGAATTGTTATGATTGGCTATACAACTTATTATGACAGCATCCAAAATAAAACAACTGATGACTGTTTACTTATGAAAGTTGATAGCAACGGAAAAGTGCTATGGCGGAAGACTTTTGGTGGATTAGAAGTTGACGCAGGGTATAGCGTTCATGAAATTTCGGAAAAAAGACTATTTATCAGTTGTTTAAAAAAATTCGCAATCAATAATTTGGTATCATGGATTATTATCACCGATAGCATCGGCAATATTATACAGGAAAAGGAATTTAATAATTCATCACTAAATTGTGATGCGGCCTTTACGACTACTTCTCTCGATAATCAATACTTCTTATGGGGTTGTATTGACACAATTATTAATTCAAATGATTATTCAAGTCCAGCATTTATTGGAAAATTAGATGAAAATCTGAATTTTGTTTGGAAAACCATATTTAATGGACCTACCTTAAATGGCATTTTAAATGTAAGGCAACTTTCAGATAGTTCTATAGTTTTCGTTGGTGGAAGCTATCCCTATGCATGGATAGGTAAGCTTACTAAATCCGGTAAAATGATTTGGCAAAAAAACTTTCAACATGATACCAGTCCGGATAATTATTTTGCAGACTTCCAGCAAACCTGGGATAAGGGATACATTATAACTGGAAGCACTAATGGTCCCACAGGCCAGGATCTGTGGCTGGTAAAATTGGATAGCAATGGAGTGCTTGCAACGGATACATTCAATACAGGCACCGTAATGATAGATACAAAAAAGCCGTCTTTTAAGGCTTATCCAAACCCTGCAACTGATCAGCTTTACATTGAATTTAATGATGGAAAGAATGAAACGTGGCATTTGATTATTACCGATAGTTATGGGAGACGAGTATTTAAAAAAAATTACACGGGTAACTACGTGGTAGAAGTTCCGCTAAACACCCTTTCTAATGGAATTTACTTTGTTCAGGGGATTCTTAATGGAAAAAGTATTAATGCACAGCCAGTGATCATTCAAAAAACAATTGACCCTTAAAATACCGCAGCTTCCTCTATCCACGCTATTGGCTTAACGGAGTGAAGCTGAGGGGGGAGAAAACCATGAAGGCGCAGATTCTAATTTGCGCCTTTCTTTTTCCCTCCATGCAGCTTCACTTTCCTAAAGCATATGTGCGCAGCAGAGGAAGCTGCAGGAGAAATATTAATGCTCAACAGATCGCCACATCAGGCTCGCATCTCCGTAGCTAAGGAAACGAAAATTATTTTTTAGTGCATACTCGTAAACTTTTTTCCAGTCGTCGCCAATAAATGCAGACACTAATAACAATAAGGTGCTGCGTGGCATGTGAAAATTAGTGATCAGTGCGTCCGTAAGCTTAAAAGCATAGCCCGGGGCAATGAGCAGTTTTGTCTCTGCTATCAGCTGCGTTAATTCTTTCTTTTCCATAAAATTCAGGATCGCTTCCATGGAATCTGCAGTGGTAATAGACATGATGCTCTCATAAGGCATCCACTGATCAACTATAAGTGATTCATCCCCTTTTAACAATTTTAACCCAAGCCAGTAAAGGCTTTCTAAGGTTCGCAGCGAAGTGGTCCCAACTGCCACCAGCGGAGTCTTCTTGTTTATTAATTCTTCCAATACCATCTTTCGAATTACAAATTGCTCTTCGTGCATGCGGTGATCTTTCAAAGTTTGAGCTTTTACAGGCCTGAAGGTGCCTGCGCTAACGTGAAGCGTTAGAAAAAGTGAATAAATATTTTTCCCGGTAAATTTTTTGAAAAGTGATTCTGTAAAATGAAGCCCTGCAGTAGGTGCTGCCACTGATCCATCCTGGAAAGCATACAGTGTCTGGTAACGGTCTTGATCCTCCGTACCGGCATTTCGCCTGATGTAGGGTGGAAGCGGTACATTCCCTGCTGCTTCAAGTACCTGTGCGAAAGATACCGTTTCCGGCTTCCACGAAAAATCTATTACAAAATCATCCTCTCCTTTTTCTCTCATGCACGCTTCCAATGTTGCTGCCTTATCTCCAATCTTTATTTTCCGGCATAAAACCTTTTCTCTCCACTTCTTTACATTCCCTACCATACACCGCCAGGTACACGCGCCGTGCAGAAACATGGCCAGCTGCATATCCCGCACAGGCTCCATTGGTTCCAGTAAAAACACTTCTATGTTTGCACCATTTTCATTTTTGAAAATGATCCGGGCATGGATCACTTTAGTATCGTTAAAAACCAGCGTTGCATTTTCAGGCAAATAATTCAGGAGGTTGCAAAAAAGATCTTCCTCCATTGCTCCATTGTTATATACAAGCAATTTTGAATGATCGCGCTGGGATAACGGCTCCTGCGCAATCCTGTCAGGTGGCAATACATAATTATAATCAGCAATGGAAAAATCCTTCGGATGCACCAAACAAAATTAACCTTGTTGAAAAACTTTTGCAGCATTGCCTCAGCAATAGATAAATTTGCCGCCATTATGCTTAGGCAAATCTATATTGTATTCATTTTTATTTTTTTCTCCTTCACCGCTTTTTCCCAGCAAAACAATTCAGGCGACAAGCTGCCGCCATACCTTTATGTGGAGAATAGCTGGGTAGATTCCGTATTAAATACAATGACTCCGGATGAGCGCATTGGCCAGCTATTTATGGTAGCTGCCTGGTCGAAAAACGGTCCGGCCGAATTGGAGCGGATAGCAAACCTGATCCGTAAGCAGCATATAGGCGGCATCATTATGATGCAGGGCGGACCGGTTCGGGAAGCAGCGTTCATCAACTTTTCCCAGTCCATTTCAAACGTGCCTTTGCTTATTTCACAGGATGCCGAATGGGGATTGTCCATGCGGCTCGACAGCACGATAGTATTTCCCCGGCAGGGTATGCTGGGTGCCATGCAGGACGATTCACTGGTGTATAAATTTGGGAAAGAGATGGCGAGGGAATGCACGCGCATTGGTGTAAATGTTTCTTTTTCTCCCGTTGTCGATATCAATAATAATCCATTGAACCCCGTTATTGGTGACCGTTCTTTTGGGGAGGATAAGTTCAATGTGGCTGCAAAGGGAATAGCTTATATGAAGGGGCTGCAGGACGGTGGTGTGCTCGCCTGCGCCAAACATTTTCCGGGGCATGGCAATGCTGATAAAGATTCGCACAAAACACTACCTGTAATTAACGGTTCTAAAAAAGAACTGGACTCGCTGGAATTGTTTCCATTCCGGAAAATTTTCTCAGAAGGTGTTGGAAGCGTTATGGTAGCGCATCTCAGCATTCCCGCTCTGGATTCCACAAGCAATGCCGCCTCGTCACTTTCGTCACGGATTGTTACCGGGCTTTTAAGGAATGACCTGGGTTTTAAAGGATTGGCGTTTACCGATGCATTAAATATGGCCGGAGTCGGCAACTACCCCGAACCTGGAATGGTTGATTTAAAAGCATTGCTTGCAGGAAACGATATTCTTCTTTTCTCAGGTGATGTAGCTGCTGCTATAAACCAAATAAAAACAGCAATTAAGAAAGGGAAGGTTGATCAGAGTGAGATAGATATCCGGGTGAGAAAAATTCTGCAGGCAAAATTCTGGCTCGGATTATCTGAACGCAAACCAGTGGATATGCATAATCTCTATGAAGATTTAAACTCGGGTGAGGCGGTTTATCTGAAGCAGCGGCTTATCGGGAATTCGCTGACTCTGGTACATAATAAAGATGGTTTCCTCCCTGTAAAAGATCTTACAGCTCAAACGTTTGCATCGGTATCCATTGGAAGTGATTCCATAACACCATTTCAGCATATGATTTCAAATTATGCAATGGTGCAACACTTTAATATCAGTAAGGATGCAAAGGAAGCGGAATTCAATGACCTTGAAAAAAAATTGCAGAACTACAGCATTGTATTCATCGCGCTGCAAAACATGTTGCGGTCTCCGGAAAAGCAGTTTGGAATAACACCGAACAGTATAAATTTCATTAACCGTATGAGCTTTCAGCATAAAGTGATTTTGACTGTTTTTGGAAATCCCTATGCATTACAAAATTTTTCATCGCAGGATTGGCTGCTTGAAGCATATAACGATGAACCGCTTACACAAAGCCTTGCAGCTCAATTGCTGTTTGGTGGTATTGAAGCCAACGGAAAGCTACCTGTCAGCGCCTCATTAAATATACGCGCAGGAGAAGGAATGGTGTCAAAGACCATCGGCCGTTTACAATATACCCTACCTGAAGATGCGGGCATTTCCAGTTATAAATTAAAGAAGATTGATTCTCTGGTTCAGGAAGGAATCACACAACACGCGATACCGGGTTGTCAGGTTTTTATCTCGAAAGACAGCAAAGTGCTCTTGCAAAAATCATTCGGCAACTTTACATACGATGTGAATGAAAGTGTTGCAAACGATGATCTGTATGACCTTGCATCTATTACAAAGGTGGCCGCCACTACCTTAATGCTAATGAAGCTTTATGATGAAAAGAAATTAAATCTCTCAGCTAAGGCTTGCCATTATTTACCTGACCTTAAAAGAACGAACAAAGAAAATATAACGATTAAACAACTACTGCTGCATGAGGGAGGACTGGTGGCCTCCATTCCATTCTACAAAAAAACGATTGACAGTGCAGGCTACTTGTCCGGGATAATTTACAGGAATCAGATAGAGGATCCTTATACTGTAATGGTGACTCCATCTTTGTATATGAACCATTTCTATTTGGATACACTGTGGAAAGAGATTTTAGAATCTCCCGTAGAAGCGCCCGGCAAATATGTGTACAGTGATCTGGATTTTATAATATTAAAAAAAATAGCAGAGAAAATTTCCGGCGAAACGCTGAATAATTTTGTAACGAATAATTTCTATCGCCCATTGGGCTTGAGTACGATCGGTTTTAATCCCCTTTCTTATTTTCCTAAAGAGCGCATTGTTCCATCTAACTATGATTCTAGCTTCAGGAAACAGCTGATACAGGGAACTGTTCACGATCCGGCTGCAGCTATGTTGGGAGGTATTGGCGGACATGCCGGGCTTTTTTCGGATGCGAATGACGTGGGTATTCTTATGCAGATGTTACTTAACTATGGAGAATATGCAGGGGTGCGCTACCTCGATTCTGCTACAGTAGTAAGGTTTACTTCACGCAACAGTGAGCACAGCAGAAGAGGTTTTGGATTCGATAAACCTGAAACGGAGCCAGACAAACCCAGCCCCGTGTGCGACAGTGCGTCAGCGCTTACGTTCGGCCACCAGGGATTTACAGGAACGTGTGTATGGGCTGATCCGAAATATCAACTAATTTTTGTGTTTCTGTCAAACCGCACCTTTCCGGATGAAGAAAATAAAGAGCTCCTTAATCTGAACATCAGAGGCAGGATAGAGGAAGTGATCTATGATTTGATGCAAAATAAATCTCCATTTTGATTTTTTTAGAAGTCTTTGGTTCAAAGCCTGATCGTTAATATTACTATCTTTAAAGCCTCTCAATTTGTTCTCTTTCAGATGCAGGTAAAAACAAATGCAGGATACATTTTTGACCAGTTAAGCTTTCTTCTTCAAAGTTTAACAGATGAGCAATATCATTGGTCATGCGAGGAATTTTACGGTGCGTCTATAGGTAAGCATTATCGGCATATCATAGAATTTTTCCAGTGTGTGTCTGTCGCGGATCAAACCGGAACAATCTGTTACGACAATCGCCCCCGGGATGAGCGGATAGAAAAAATCCGGTCTTTTGCTTTACAGGCACTGTCCGATTTGCAAACGGAGCTGTCCGAAATTGATGATTCAAAAATTCTAACGATGATCGGAGATATCAGTGCCGGAAATAATTCAGAAGGCTCCGTTATGAGCACAAGCCTGTTCCGGGAATTCCACTATGCAATAGAACATGCCATTCATCACATGGCTATTTTAAAGATGGGTATTCGCCATGCGTTTCCCGATATTTTAATTCCGGATGAGTTCGGCGTAGCGCCTTCAACAGTTCGCTTCCGACGATTCATTGAGTTAGCATCCTGATTGTTTTTTTGAATTGCATTATGAAAAATGTGTACCGTTAGTTTTGTCCCTCTTAATCAGGATGAATTTATTCTTACCTCGAACCGTGATGAAACAACCGCGCGTGGATTATCATCTGCGCCTCAAATAATCAGGAGCCAAAATTTTTCTATAGCCTGCCCTGTTGATCCGCTCGCTAATGGAACATGGATAGGTGCGTCCGATACACGTAAAGTTGTATGCCTTTTAAATGGCGCATTTAAAAAACACAAGCGCCATGTTCCATATAGAAAAAGCAGGGGTCTGGTAGTGCTTGATTTTTTTAATTCCTCCACGGTTATAGAGTATGTAAATGAATATGATTTCACTAATATAGAAGCATTTACAATGGTGATAATTAGTGCTGAAGAAGGAATAAAATTATACGAATTGCGATGGGATGGAAATCAGAAATATTTTACCCGGCGCGATGAAGGCCAGATTCATTTATGGTCTTCCGTTACACTTTATACTGAAGATATTATAGCAGCAAAAGAGAACGCTTTCAAAAATTATCTGAAAAAGAGTTCTGTTGTATCTCAGAAAAAATTAATTGACCTGCACGAAAAACATTTCCTGTACCAGGATTGGGTTGAGCCCTATCTGCAGTTAAACGAAATCCAGACACTAAGTGTAACTTCAATTCACGGGAACAACCATTCGTTGGTGATGGCATATCGTGATTTAATTAAAAAAGTTACAGCTCTGAAAATTATTAATCTTCCTTATTTGCATGAAGAAAAAAACGCGGCTTCCTGAATTTTTTAAATGGGAATTCTGGCCGTTCTGGATTTTTTATCTTCCTGTGTATTTCCACTTTATCGTACTTGCTTTTCGCGCCCGCACTCTTTCATTTTTTACCCTTACCAATCCGGGAATGGTAATGGGCGGATTTGCCGGTTATTCAAAAAGCGAAATACAAAATCAGCTTCATAAAAAATACATTCCCGAGACACTTGTATTTACTTCTTTTCCGGATGCAGAAGAAATAATAAAAAAAATGAAGGAAGCAGGAATTTATTTTCCAGTGATTTTAAAGCCCGATTTTGGAGAGCGTGGATGGAAAGTAGAAAAAATCAGCGACCGGCAGCAGATGGAAAAATACCTGATGGATGTTCCGGAAGTATTTTTATTACAGGAATATATCAATCTGCCGGAAGAATATGGGGTAATGTATTATCGCCTTCCTTCCAACTCAGCAGGAACTATTTCATCCCTAATGAAACGGGACTTTTTATCTGTGACTGGAAATGGTAAATCTACATTACTGGAGTTGTTCCAAAAGTCCGATCGTTGCAGGTACCATTTAGAAAAACTTATAGTCCAGTTTAAAAGTGAACTGCAGGCTGTAATTGCAGCTGGTGAAAAAAAAACACTGATTGAAATTGGAAACCATAACAGGGGTACTTCCTTTTATAATTTTAATCATCTGATTAATCAGAAGCTGGTTGCAGCCTTTGATAAGGCCAGCAAGACCTTGCATGAGTTTTACTTTGGGAGATTCGATGTACGATGCAGCTCATTTGAAGAAATGGAGAAAGGAAATTTTAAAATAATTGAAGTGAATGGTGTGAATTCAGAACCCGCTCACATATACGATCCAACCATGTCTTTAGTCAAAGCTTACCGTGATCTGTTTCGCCATTGGAATACCATATATAAAATCAGCATGGAAAATAAAAAAAGAGGTAACAAGCCTATGAAAATTTCTAAAATGTATACAGCGATTGTTCAGCATTTACAGGAAAAAAAACTTCATCCGAACAAAATATACGAAGGATAGCGGTCACGTTCCTTTGTAGTGGCCCTCTGTTTCTCATTCATTTTTTAACCTTTAATTTTGATACATGATACCTCGAATGAAACATCAACGGATATTTATTTTGATGCTGGTGCCTGCAATAATCACACTTCTTTATAGCTGTATCAGCAGGTCAAACGGAGGTGAAACGCTTGCTTATATTTCACACTCAGCATCTTCTGAAATCGTAACTAATCCACCCGGCGGCATGGTATGGATTCCCGGCGGAGATTTTACAATGGGGACGAATGATGATCCTCAGGCACGTGACGATGAGAAACCCGCTCATAAAGTTCGTGTCGATGGGTTCTGGATGGATGCTACTGAAGTTACTAACGCACAGTTTTCAGCATTTGTAAAAGCAACAGGATATGTGACCACAGCAGAGAAAGCACCTGACTGGGAGGAGTTAAAAAAACAAGTTCCACCGGGAACAGCAAAGCCTCCGGATTCAGTGCTTGTGGCATCATCATTGGTATTTTCTCCGCCTGACCATAAAGTATCTTTGAATGATCCGGGTCAGTGGTGGGCGTGGACTAAAGGCGCGGACTGGCACCATCCCCAGGGGGAAAACAGCAGTATTAAAGGAAAGGATAATTTTCCTGTTTCACAGGTTTCCTGGGATGACGCCATGGCCTACTGCAACTGGGCACATAAACGCCTGCCCACGGAAGCGGAATGGGAATTCGCGGCACGCGGAGGTTACGGAGATAAAAAATATCCCTGGGGTGACGATAAAGATTATGCAAAACACGCAAATACCTGGGATGGACATTTCCCGGATGTAAATACAAAAACAGATGGCTTTGTGCTGGCTGCACCGGTAAAATCCTATGATCCCAATGGTTACGGACTATACGATATGGCAGGCAATGTATGGGAGTGGTGCAGCGATTGGTACCGGGCGGATTATTATGCACAATGCGTAAAACAAAACATCGTTTACAACCCGCAGGGGCCAAATAACAGTTTAGATCCCGAAGAACCCCTGGTGCAAAAACGTGTTAACCGGGGTGGATCATTTTTATGTAACGATAGCTATTGTTCAAGCTACCGGGTTACAGCACGTATGAAAACCAGTCCGGATACAGGATTAGAGCATTGCGGTTTTCGATGTGTAACCACTCAGCAACTGTGGAAGAATTAATATCACATAAATAATAGAGTTCTTCGTCAGTTTCTGAATTACTATAATAAAGGTCTTTAATTATCCCGAACGACTGGCACGATTTTTACAAATCCTGTGAACCAAAAACTCATCAGTCAAACATTCCAAATAACTTTCAATTATGAAAAACCTGAAATCAATTTTGGTAGTCGCCTGTCTTTTTATTGTTTCTCACGGTTTTAGTCAGGTGGTGGAGCATAAAAGGTCAGAATTTGGTATAAATGCCGGATTGAATTTTACAAACGTAAATATTACCACTCCGTCCCTAACTGCCGACTCCAGGACTGGATACCAGGCTGGTATTTTTTACCGCAGCGGAAAGTTCCTGTACGGTCAGGCAGGTCTTAATTACCAGTTGCTGCGAAATTATTACGCCCAAACAGATACTACTGAGGGTGCTAAGGACAATTTTTCGCAACACAATCTTCAGTTACCATTATATGTAGGTATCAACCTCGCACCAATATTAAGAAGCGTAATAAATGTACGGGCTTATGCTGGGCCGGTGTTTAAGTATACAGTATCCGTTCCTGTAAATGGCCTGCAGTTTACATTAAATGATTTAAACAAGTTTGGAGCGGATGTAACTTTCGGAGCAGGTTTAGATGTACTCATGTTTTCAGTTGATGCCGGATATTCAATTGGCTTAAATGAAGTATTTGATAAGATAAGTGATGCAAAAAATAATTATGGATTTATAACCGTTGGTTTGCGTTTCTAAGATTAAAAAATAGAGTTTAAACAGGGTTGGCGAAAGTTGACCCTTTTTTATTTATAATTATCCTGCTGATTTTTATAGTTTCCCGTTAGCAATAAGGAACATATCTTTAAGGAATCAAAATGAAGAGTAACAGCTTTCTGAATCAGGCTATAAATAACTTATAAACCATGATCTTTTTTTCCTCAAAAAAAATCTACCCTCTCTTATTTTCTTTATTCTTCAGCGCTATACAATCGTATTCCCAATCCAGCTTATTTTGGAAAAATATATCCATTAATACGCTTGATAATTCTGCCCAAGATATTTCTCTGCCACAATTCTGCCGATTACTGCAATTGGATGTGGATGGCATAAAATCTTTTTTGAAGGAGGCATCTTCATATTCATCAACAATTTACAAAGCGGACCCATTAATTATTAGCATTCCAATGCCGGATGGATCTTCAGAAGATTTTCAGATCCGGGCATATGCGGTAATGGCCGAAGGGCTTTCAACAAAATTTCCATCCATAAAAACTTATAAGGGAGTTGGTATTTCAGACAGGCATGCTTCAATAAGGCTTGATCTCACGGATGAAGGTTTTCACACTATGATTCTTTCTCCCCGTGGTCAGTCGTTTATCGATCCAGTACCTGGTAAAAATTCTGAAATATATATGAGTTACTATAAAAAGGATTTATCACCAGCCTGCAATTTTATCTGCGGTATAAAAACTGAAGACTCTGATTTCGAATCTGTAAACAGCGCTTGGCGAAGTATAGGAACTGAATTAAGAACCTATCGTTTAGCTCTCGCCTGCACTGGTGAATATGCAAGAACAAAGGGGGATTCAGTGGCCGGAGCTCTTGCAGCAATGGTTACTTCACTGAACCGTGTGGATGGCATTTATGAGCAGGAGTTCGACATTCACCTTGTTTTGGTTGATAGTGAAGAAAAAATAATTTTTTTAGATGGCACTACTGATCCCTATACCAATAACGATGGGTATGCCATGCTGAGTGAAAACCAGGCAGTTATTGATGATAGCATCGGCAGTGATAACTATGATGTTGGTCATGTATTCAGTACGGGAGGAGGAGGTATTGCAGGGCTTGGAGTAGTCTGCAACAATGGGCGGAAGGCTATGGGGGTTACAGGTCTGTCAAATCCAGTAGGAGATGCATTCGATGTGGATTACGTAGCGCATGAGATGGGCCATCAGTTTGGTGCAAACCATACGTTTAATTCCGAAACGGTTAATTGCGGAGGCGGGAACCGCAATGCTTTTACCGCTTATGAGCCGGGCAGTGGTTCCACGATCATGGCTTATGCGGGTATATGCGGAATAAATGACCTGCAGCCACACAGCGACCCTTATTTTCATACTGAAAACTTTGATGAGGTTGTAAACTTTACTCAGTTAGTTAACGGGAATAATTGCCCTGTAGTAACTCCTATCATCAATAAGGCTCCTTCAGTTAATGCAGGCAGCGATTACTCTATTCCTTTTAATACTCCGTTTGTGTTAAATGGGAGCGCGATAGATTCTGATGGCGCTGCGTTGACTTTTTGCTGGGAAGAAATGGACCGTGGACTGGCCTGTGATTGGAATAAACCGTTAGGAACAGCGCCACTGTTCAGAAGCTTTCGGCCTGATACAGTTTCTTACAGAATCTTCCCTAAACTATCAAGCATAGTAGCTAATAAAATAGTAATCGGAGAAATTTTACCAGCTTATGCACGGGTAATGAAATTCAGACTGACAGTGCGTGACAATAGGTTAGATGGGGCTGCAGTGGCTTACAATGATCAGTTTAAAACCATAACTGTTGTAAACACCGAAAAAGCATTCAGAGTTACTTACCCCGATTCCTCTGGTTATTTCCAGGTTGGAACATCAAAATCCATAACCTGGGAAGTGGCCGGCACTGATACGGCTCCTATTAATTGCAAGCTTGTAAATATTCTGTTATCACGTGACGGTGGATTTAGCTATCCCGATACCCTTATGCAGCAAACCGCCAATGATGGAAACGAACTCGTTACTATTGCTAATGATACCGGGTGGATAACTACTACGGCGCGGATAAAAGTTGAGGCTGCTGATAATATTTTCTTCGATATTTCGAATCTTAATTTTCGTTTAGGAACTGATTTGGATACCACACTTGCAACAGGAACTGCAGTAACAAAAAATATAGAAAATACAATTGAAATTTATCCTAATCCGGTTGGAACGGAATTAAATATACGAGCTGAGAATCTTTCCTCTTCTGAAATGAATGTTCGGCTTCTGAATATAATGGGTCAGGTAGTACCGTTTCCGTTGTACCCAAAAGTTCAGCAGCATTTTTTTTCCTATGATATTCACCAGCTGCTGCCCGGAATTTATTTCGTTTGGATAGAAACCAATAAGAGAATTATAATCAGGAAAATAATTAAAGAATGATTTAACTGTATAAGCTTTTATCCAATTTAAAAAAGGCTTTTTATTCCCTCTTCCGTTTAAAAAATTCTTTTACCAGGTTAGAACACTCCTCGTCCAATATCCCGGAAAGTATAGAAGTTTTGGGATGTAAGGGCGAAGGCTCAAAAAGTGAAAAGCCTTTTTTCCGATCCTGAGATGCGAATACCAGCTTCCCTATCTGCGCCCAGCCAATAGCCGCAGCACACATCACACATGGTTCTATAGTAACATATATGATACAGTCTTTTAGATATTTATAGTTGAAGAACCGTGAGGCGGCGGTGATAGCCAAAATCTCAGCATGTGCTGTTACATCATTTAATTTCTCTACCTGGTTATATCCCTTTCCGATGATCTGATTTTGTGCAACAATCACCGCACCTATCGGAACCTCATCTTCCTGCAATGCCTTATAAGCCTCTTTCAAAGCTACAGACATAAAGTAATCATGCGGTAATGGTTGCATTTAAAAGATAAATGATGTAACAATCATAAGTTATTATCCGTCTTTTATCGATTAGCTTCAATAATTAGAAGAAATAATAATTCCTTTTTCTAAAATTCGTTTTAATTTCTGCACATCATAAACACCATCTGACTATGTTTGCTTTTTCTATCTTTGGCACCGCTAAAATAATTAAACATTTGCGTCCTCTTTTTCTTGCTGCTACTTTCTTCTGCTTATTTACTGATTCCCTGTTTGCACAAAAAGTCTGGACGCTGGAGGAATGCATTGCTTATGCTAAAGACAATAACATCAGCATCAGGCAATCCGAGCTTACTCAACACTCTTCTGAAGATGCCTTGCTTCAGTCGAAGCTGAGTCTTTTACCCAATATCAATGGAAGCGTTAATTACTATTTTAATTTTGGCCGCACATTAGATCCCACCACCTATTCTTATAGAACGCAGAGTTTTCAAAACGGACAGCTTACCGCACAGGCGGGTTGGGACATTTTTAATGGTTTTCAGCGACAGAATACCATTAAGAAAAATCAATTTGATCTGTTAGCAAGTCAATTCACAACGGAGACCACGGTGAATAATGTTTTATTGTTTGTTGTAGGAGGGTTTTTGAATGTAGTATATGCTAAAGAAAATTTGAAAATAGCCCAGGGTCAGCTCCAGCTTTCTAACCAGCAGCTTACCCGAACACAAGCATTGGTATCAGCAGGTACACTGTCGGAAGGGTCTCTTTACAATATTCAGGCACAGGAAGCAAATGATGAACTCAATCAGGTAACGGCTCAGAATACACTCGATATTGCAAAACTTAATCTTGCCCAGCTACTTAATGTTAAGGATCCAATCGACGTCACCATAGCGGATGTCGTGATTAGCAATGACCTTCTTAGTGAGTTAAACGTGACGGTTGATAGTGTTTACAAGCTGGCCCTTCAAATACAGCCGCAAATTAAAAGTGCAGAATACCAGGTGAAAAGCTCTGAGAAGAGTTTTTCAATTGCAAAAGGGGCACAATACCCTGCATTATCACTTTTTGGAAGTCTGTCTACGAATTACTCCAATGCAAAACAGATAACCGGGTTCGATTCCATTGCCGGTGAACCAACTACTATTGGTTATTTATCAAGTACCGGTGATCCTGTGCTCGCACCTAATTTAATTTTCCTACCGATAAGATCAACTCCAACCTTTACCCGGCAGTTTAATGATAATTTTGGCGAAGCTTTTGGAATCAGCCTGAATATTCCTATTTTCAATAACTGGCAGACGCGTACAAATGTCAGTCGCTCCCGCATCAACCTGTTAAACCAGCAGCTAACGTTGGAATCAACCAGGCAGCAGTTGTATAAAGATGTACAGACAGCCTATACAGATGCGGTGGCAGCAAAAAATAAGTATACCGCATCTCTCAAGAGCGTTGCTTCTTTACAAAAAGCATTCGATGATGCTCAAAGAAGATTTAACCTTGGTGCTATCACTTCCCTCGATTACATCACTGCTCAGAATAATTTATTGAGATCGACATCGGAACTGCTTCAGTCCAAATATCAATATATCTTCAAGTTGAAAGAGCTTGAGTTTTATGAAGGCAAACCACTAACAATGCAATAGTATGTTCAGGAAAAACCGTCTTCTTATTATTATAGCCGCTATCGCTATTATTCTTGTTATTGTTTTGATTGTTGGAAAGAAACAAGGCTGGGTCGGCGGCGGGAATGCTACAGATGTTAGTGTCGAAAAGGTTTCAAGAAGAACCATTATTGAAAAAGTATCCGCCAGCGGTAAAATCTATCCACAGGTTGAAGTAAAGCTCAGTCCTGATGTATCAGGGGAGATCACCCAGTTGAATGTAGAAGAAGGTGACTCTGTGAAAGAAGGCCAGCTGCTTGCTAAAATAAAACCAGACATCTACCAGGCAGAGCTGGACCGGGCAGTGGCTGCTATGAATACTGCAAAAGCAAACTACCTGCAAGCCAAGGCATCGCAGGTGCAGTCAGATGCACAATATGAAAAGGCAGATAAAGACTATCAGCGTAACGTTTCGCTATATAATAATAAGATAATTGCTTCTTCCGATTTTGAAACCGTTGAAGCTTCTTATAAATCTGCAAAGGCTGCCAATGATGGAGCACAAATGAGTGTAGATGCTGCACAATATAATGTTGTAAGTGCGGCTGCCTCTGTAAAACAGGCACAGGAAGATCTTCGGAAGACCAATATATATGCCCCTATGGGCGGCATCTTATCTCAATTAAACATTGAGAAAGGAGAACGTGTATTGGGAACTACTCAAATGGAAGGTACTGATATGATGCATATATCCGATCTCAACGCTATTGAGGCTCGCGTAGATGTAAGTGAAAATGATGTGCTTCGGGTGAAATTAGGTGACACTTCCGATATTGAACTGGATGCCTATCCTGATAAAATTTTTAAAGGCGTAGTTACGCAAATAGCTAATTCTGCTAAAAACCAATTAAGTACCAGTACGGAGCAGGTCACTAATTTTGTTGTTAAAATTTTACTTATTAAAGATTCTTATAAAGATTTGGAAGGGAATAGTGGAAAGCAGTTTCCGTTTTTACCTGGCATGTCAGCTTCTGTGGATGTAATGACCAGCCATGTAAATAAGGTTATGGCTGTACCTATTCAATGCGTTACAACCCGTGAAGACAGTTCCAATGGCGGAACTGCTGATACAGCAAAGAAAAAAAGCGCTATACAGGAAATCGTTTTTATGAATGACCAGGGAAAGGCAAAAGCTGTAAAGGTTAAAACCGGTATTCAGGATGATGAGTATATAGAAATTAAGGAGGGATTAAAAGGTGATGAACAAATTATAACAGGTCCTTTCAGTGCCATTTCTCGTTTGCTGAAGAACGGTGATCCAATTGCAGTAGTTGATAAGAGCAAGCTATTTGCTAAAGAAACAGCAAAATAGTTGCATTGGCTATAATCCACATCAAACGAATAGGCATGATTGGCGGTGGAAGCTGGGCAACTGCTCTCGTTAAAATTCTGAACCAGAACGGCCACACCGTTAACTGGTGGCTGCGCAGCAAACATGCGGCAGATTGGCTTCGAGCCCATAATCATAATCCCCGTTATCTTGGTTCTATTAAATTTCAGCCAGAATTAATTATTCCATCCAACGATATAAAAGTGGTTATTTCACAAGTAGATATTATTTTTCTTGCTGTACCGGCGGCCTTCCTGTCAGGTGTACTTACAAGATTATCATATGAAGATTTTGAAGGAAAAATTTTGGTATCTGCAATAAAAGGTATGATTCCATTTGATAATCTTATAATAGCGGAATACCTTGAAAAATATTTTAAAGTTTCATTTGAGAATACGGTGATCATCAGCGGCCCTTCTCATGCAGAAGAAATTGCGCTTGAAAAGCTATCTTATTTAACGCTTGCCTGTCCTGATATTTTAAATTCAACGCTCGTTTGTAACCTGCTTCGCTGTAACTATTTACGGTGCACAGAAAGTGACGATATCTATGGAACGGAATATGGAGCCGTGCTGAAAAATATCTACGCACTATGCTCAGGGATTTGCCATGGACTTGGGTATGGAGATAATTTCCAGGCGGTGTTTATCAGCAATGCCATAGAGGAGATGGAGCGCTTCGTAAAAGCAGTGCATCCTATAAACCGGGACATTAAAGATTCCGCTTACCTCGGGGATCTTTTAGTAACGGCATATTCGCAATTCAGCCGTAACCGTACCCTCGGCACCATGATCGGAAAGGGTTATTCTGTGCAGGCCGCTTTGCTGGAAATGAATATGATTGCGGAAGGATATAATGCTGCGAAATGTATTCATGAAGTGAATAAGCATTACCAGGTAAATCTTCCAATCTGTGAGGCTACGTACAGGATTTTATACGAAGAAGCCGAACCAGGAAAAGAGATGGAAAAAGTGAGTGCAGTTTTGAGTTAACTAAGTTATGTTGATTTCCTATTCTCAGCAGTTTAAATCTATGGCTGCAATTATTTATAATACTTCAGCTCCAGATTTTCACCATCAAACACTGCGTAGCTATAATACCTGATCCAGTCACCAAGATTAATATAATGGCTCGTCTCATTCAGTAGATAGTCAATGGCCAGGTGTCGATGGCCAAATATAAAATAATCAACATGTTTGTTTTTCAGCACTTTACGGGCATATCCGATCAGCCATTCTTCAGGCTCCCCGAGGAATTCCGCATCTTCCCCACTGATCAGGCGATTATTCAATGACCAGTATCTGCCCAGGTGTACTCCCAGGTTCGGATGAATGCGGGAAAAAAGCCAGCGTGATAATCGTCCACGAAACAACGATTTTAAAAATTTGTATCCATGATCTCCTTTGCCCAATCCATCACCATGAGCAATTAAAAAATTCTTTCCTGCAATTGAAAGCTGCTGTTGAGAATGATAAACCGGGATGTTCAGCTCCTTAGTAAAGTAATCTTTCATCCATTGATCATGGTTGCCGGTAAAAAAGTGGACAGGTAACCCGTTATCCGTGAGCTCCGCCAGTTTGCCAAGCACACGCACATATCCGCGCGGCACAACCTCAGCATATTCAAACCAAAAATCAAAGAGATCACCCACTATAAAAAGTGCCTGCGCATCCAGCCGGATGAGTTCCAGCCATTGAACAAACTTCTTTTCACGAACAAGCGAAGAATTGTAATCCGGAACACCAAGGTGAAGGTCAGAAACAAAATATATTTTGCCGGTGAGCTCCGGAATATTTTCCATTACGCAGTGGCAGGCTCATCTATAAAAAACAGGTATACTTCTTTCGGACCATGTGCGCCCAATACAAGCGTCTTTTCAATATCTGCTGTCCGGCTTGGACCCGTAGCCAGAGAAATCATGGAAGGCATTTTACCTTCATATTTTTCAGCTACTGACTGGAGGCCATCTTTCAGATCATAAACTAATTGAGAACGATATGCAACCACTAAATGCACAGGGGGAAAGATTGGAAGTGCTCGGCCCGATTCCTGGCGGGAACTAAGAAGAATAGTTCCGGTACGGGCTATCAATACCTCACACCTGGTAATGCCCCCATCCGCCTTATCGAGGTTACCGCCGATTCGCAATTTTTTAAAAATATATTGCTGAAACAGGGCCTGCAAAGAATACTCCCACGCAAACAAATTATCCCAATGTCTTGCTTCTGAAAGTGAATTCAGGTTTTCTATGAAATCTGAATGATTTTCACAGTAGATAAAGTTTCCCTGCACCTTCGTGAATTCCTCAGCAAAAATGATATCCAGGGAATCAGCAGGAGCAGGATAAATGGAAGTGTTGGTATCAAGATTAGGAAAAGGCTGATCTGTAGGTTCAATTAGTGCCTTACGAATCTTTTTCAGAATGCGTTCCTTGGAAGTGGTCTCCATTCATTACTGTAGTTACATTACCAATCAATACCTAAGAAAAACTTGTATGTATTGAAGCAAAGGTAACTAAGCTATTTTGGTTTCTGGATTTTTTAACACAGACGGAATTAATACTTCTTCTTTCTTTTCCTGCTCCTCTGCCTGTTCTGTGGTACCGTTTTCAGCAATCGCTGCTTCCTCTTCTTCCTTGGTTTTTATGTCAAATGGCCGTTTTCCGATTAACCGTTCAAGGTCCTGCTGGAAAAGGATTTCCTTTTGCAGCAATTCCTGAGATAGTGCTTCGAGCTCATTACGTTTTTCCTTAAGCAAATTTTTCGTCCTGTCAAAAGCGCGCTCTACCAATAGACGCACTTCCTGATCTATCATCCTTCCGGTTTCTTCTGAATATGGTTTTTGAAACCCGTACTCGTTTTGAGGATCAAAATAAGACAGGTTTCCAATTTTTGCATTCATGCCATAAATGGTGATCATGGCATATGCCATCTTGGTGATCCGTTCCAGATCATTTTGGGCACCGGTAGAAATTCTTCCGAATACGATCTCTTCTGCAGCTCTTCCTCCTAGTGCCATGCAAATGCCGTCAATCAACTGCTCCGTAGTGTACAGGTATTGCTCCTTTGGCAAATACTGCGCATAGCCAAGAGCTGCAACACCACGGGGTACAATAGAAACTTTTACCAGCGGATCGGCATGTTCCAGGAACCAGCCGCAAATAGCATGACCTGCTTCATGGTATGCAACAATCTTTTTTTCTTCTTTAGAGATGATCTTTGTCTTTTTTTCCAGTCCCCCGATTACGCGATCAATGGCATCCTGGAAATCACTCATCTCAACTTCCTTTTTACCCTTTCGTGCTGCAATTAAAGCGGCCTCATTGCAAACGTTGGCAATATCCGCACCAGCAAAGCCGGGAGTTTGAGCAGCTAATTTCTGCATATCCAGCACTTTTGCCACTTTAATGTGTTTAGAGTGGACCTTGAATATTTGTTCTCTTCCTACCAGGTCAGGTTTATCAATTGAAATTTGCCGGTCAAATCTTCCAGGACGCATTAATGCTGAATCAAGCACATCGGGCCGATTTGTGGCGGCCAGAATAATAACATGAGAATCTGTTCCGAAACCATCCATTTCCACCAACAATTGGTTCAGGGTATTCTCGCGCTCATCGTTTCCGCCTTGTATAAAGTTCCTGCCCCGCGCCCTGCCGATAGCATCTATTTCATCTATAAAAATGATGCACGGTGCTTTTTCTCTTGCCTGGCGAAAAAGATCGCGCACACGAGATGCTCCGATTCCGACGAACAGTTCCACGAAATCAGACCCTGAAATAGAAAAGAAAGGTACCTGCGCTTCCCCGGCCATTGCCTTAGCAATTAATGTTTTTCCGGTTCCCGGAGGCCCAACCAGTAAAGCACCCTTTGGTATTTTACCACCAAGAGCTGTATATTTCTTTGGGTTTTTGAGGAAGTCAACTATCTCCATCACTTCGGCCTTTGCTTCATCCAGGCCTGCCACGTCCGCAAAAGTTACATTTACCTTGGTATTCTTATCAAAGAGTGTAGCCTTGGATTTTCCGAAATTAAAGATCTGACCACCTGCTCCTCCAACTCCGCCTGTCATTCTTCTCATAATAAAATACCATATGGCAACAAAAGCAAGAATCGGAAGTATCCACGTCATCAGTAAGCTTAACCAGTCGGCCTGGTTCTCCGGGTAAACTCCAATACGTTGGTAGGTCGGATCTTTTTTAATGACTTCCGATTCCGCCTGATCAAGGCGTTTGGTAAAATCATCCACACTCAAAATCTTGAACTTATAATGAGGTCCGGGATTTAAGGTATTAAAATTTGTAGTTGCAACGTCTTTATATTTATCCTCACTCAGCCGATCCTTTTTAATATAGATTTCAGAGTACTCCTTATTTACAACAACCAGTTTTTCCACATCTTCCGATTGCAGCATGTTCTGATTAAACTCCTCAAAACTGATGAGCTTAGATGATTTGCTGAAAGGAAAATAATTTAACCCAATTAATATTACCACCACAATGCCATAAATCCAATAAACATTGAACTTTGGCCCTTTAGGAGGATTAATTAACGGATTTCGCTTCCGTGTTTTATTTTTTTCTTCCATTCACTCATTTATTAGTCTGATAAAATTTAATCCTGTAGGGACGAACGCTCCGGAGAGTTATTGTGGAAGCCAGCAGGAATCTCTATACTGTAAACACAAATTTAGTCATTATGTTCCTCAACCGTGGCATCACTCCACAATTCTTCCAACTGGTAAAAATGGCGAACAGGCTTAAGAAAAACGTGTATTACAACGTTTACATAATCTATTAAAATCCATTCGGCATTTGTAAAACCTTCCTGGTGCCAGGGTTTTTCAAGCAGTTGCTCATGAACGTGCCTGATTATATTTTCTGCAATGGCTTTAACCTGTGTTGTTGATTCAGCATCTGTTATTATAAAAAAATCAGTAACAGCATCCTGAATATTCCTGAGATCAAGGGTTACAATATTCTCTCCTTTTTTGTCCCGTATACTTTCAACGATTACCTCTACATTCGCCGGGTATATTTGTTTTGACGATGGTTTTTTTGTGGCTTTTACAGCTTTGATAATTAAGTTTTTTTGCAAAACTAAATAAATCCTGCCAATCGGAATGTCGTCCACTTTTTTTGTAGGAAAAACAAGATTGGATTTTGCAGACCTAACTTCCACCAATGAGCATGCTGCAGCATTAATACAGCAGCAAGATGTAATTGAAGGCACGCTCATCCGCGCCGATTTTCAATCAGGGGGTAAAGGCTACGCAGGAAATAGCTGGCAAAGCGAGAAAGGGAAAAATTTATTACTAAGCATTATATTAAAGCCAAAGTTCCTTCCAGCCAAACGGCAGTTTTTTCTTAACCAGGTTATCTCGTTAGCCGTTGCTGCAACTGTGGAAGACTTTGTAATAAAAGAAAACGTCAAAATTAAATGGCCTAATGATATATTATTCGGTGAAAAAAAGATTGCTGGAATCCTTATTGAAAACTCAGTGCAGGGAAATTTTATTCAATATTCAATTGTGGGTGTTGGGCTAAATGTAAATCAAATAAATTTTTCCGGGTTGCAAAAAAAGGCAACTTCTATGGCATGCATTACCGGGAAAAAATTTTCTCTTAATAAGGTATTGGATGATCTATGTGAAAAGCTGGAATACCGTTATCTGCAACTGAAGAATAACCACGTTGATCAAATTCAGAAAGATTATATGAAGCAATTGTTCAGGGTGGAGGAAGAATCTGATTACAGCACTGCCGGAAAAACCTTTATGGGAAAAATTGTTGGATTAACGGCAGAAGGTAAACTGATATTACAGGTCAATAATCAGCATGAAGTTTTCGGATTCAAAGAAATAGAAATGATTATATGATGTGATACCTAAAAGTGAAGAGTTAAAGAATCTTCAACCGTTTTAGAGATTACGTCCTTCTTATTCTCCGCTCATAAAAGCAAAGAAAGATTCTTAATTAAACTATAGCTCCGAATTTCTGCCTCTATTAACATACACCGGAGAAAGTTTATATAAGGCCATTACTATCCTTATGGGAATGAAAAAATTCATCCGTGTGTATAAAAATAAAAGGCCGGAATCTTCCCGGCCTTTTAGCATTCTTTATAAGAATTCTATTTATTCGTCAAATATCCAAAAAGACCATGCGATTCTTCGTCAGGACCTGCTGTGAAATACAGGCGCTGCTTTTGGCTTCCTGAAACATTTTGCGGGAAAGAAAGTGCCCATAATCCATCGATCACTAATGGACTACCACCGCTCATTAAAGGTCCGATAAAATTTCCAAGGATGTCAAACATGTTGATTTTACCATCGCCAAAGTTTCCCACAAAAATTAAATCCTGATTCGGTACTCTGGTTATCCCCCATGGTGAATTGAGTGGGCCCTGAGAAGTAAAACGTTTGATAAGATTGCCATTCAGGCTGAAGATATCAATATATCCATGGCCCGGACCTGCTTCGTCATCCTCATTATCAGGAGGCAGTTGTTTGGCATAGGTAACATATAATTGGCCGCCGATATTCCGGATGTTGAAAGGAGCATATCCTGATGGAATATTTGGATCAATGAAACCCTTCTTTTCTACATAATTAAAATGATCATCGTATACATTAATCTCAGCATTGTGGAAATCCGTTGCATATATATAGCTCGCACCATTGTTGGTTGCCATAGCAATTCCCTTATATACCGCACCTTCGTCAGACTCATCCGCAACTGTAACTGTAGAATCCCCGGAACTCCATGCTGCAATATTTCCATCTTCAGTGGCGAAAATAAATTTACTTACCTCACCTGTGGAGGGAATTACAAAATCTGAAGTATTATTATATACCACACCTGTCGGAGCACTTTTTTTACCTTTAAAAAGCACGTCAACCGGAGGTATTACTTCATTTCCATCAGCATCATAGACTACAGATACACCGGCATCTGCAGAAGAAATCCAGATAGTACCGGTAGCTCCGAACGCTATTCCCCATGCATTAACCAGGTTCTTATCGATACGCATCGGATGATACTCATCCACATCCGCAACAAGATTGATTTGTTTGAAATTGTTGGAACCGGATACTTTCATATCTGCGATCCCTTCATCAGCAGTTGCAGGCAAAATAGAGCTGCTCTTCTGACACCCGGCATTTACCATAAAAAGAAGCAAAATTATGAATGCTCCTTTGATAGGAATAGTCAGTTTGCCCGTGATTCTTTTAACAGGTAAATTTTTGTTTGTTTTCATATTCGATTATTTAATTGTGAAAAAAATTTTATAAGTAACAAATCTAATTTCTTGATTTAACTCCTTAATGCTATAGCTTTCTGTTTAACAGTCCAAAATCCCCGTTCAGAAAAGAAAACTATTGGTTAAGCAAGTAAATTTTCCTGTTGGGGAAATCTCCGTGAATTATTTTGTGATAAGCAAAAATCAGACTAACATTTTAAGCTTTTAGGGTTAGAAAACGGTTTTAACATATTATTAATACCGAAGAATTCTTAATTCACTTAAAATACAACAAACAGAAATTTATAGACCTGATTTCTGAATAAAATTTATTTGGTTGCATTCATTAGCAGTTGTTCAAATTTTGCTCTTGTAATTATTCTTGCTCCCAGACTTGACAAATGATGGCTTGGTACCTGGCAATCGATTGCCATATAATTTTCTCTTCGGCACAGGTATATAATAGCTGCCTTGGAAGCGTTACTCATAATGCTGAACATACTTTCACCGCAAAATAATTTTCCAGTTATAACTCCATATATTCCGCCTACCAGTTTTTCTTTATGCCATATCTCTATGGAGCGGGCATGACCAAGTTGGTGAAGGATAATATATGCTTCAATAAATTCAGCAGTAATCCAGGTATCCTTATGCTTTTTGAAGTGCGTTTCAGCACATAAGTGTATTACCTCTTTAAAGTTTTGATTAACAGTTACTGCAAACTGTTTCGAACGAAGTGTGCGTTCCATTCTTTCACCCACATGAATTTCCTTTGAAAATAATACCATTCTATTAGCAGGAGAATACCAGTAAATATTCCTGCCCTTCATAAACCAGGGAAAAATGCCTTTGCTATAGGCCAGCAATAACCTATCAGGGTTCAGATCACCGCCAATAGCTAACAATCCATCTTCTGAAGCCGTATCAGGATCAGGAAACCAGTTGTCCTGCGTAAGATAAACCATATGCAAATCTCAAAAAATGAAATTGGAAACACGGCATTTCATCATCCGCATTAACTAGTGAAAATAGTCCACTAAGGAACGGTTATTTTAAAATATCAAATGTACCTCCTGGAGATGGTATCTGGGCTCCTCATATGTAAAAAATAGAACCCGCTTAACGCATCAAGTGGAGTAATTATTTTTTTAATGGATTAAAGTAATATCTTTGTGATATCATTTTAATAGTGTTTAAAAAAAAAGTTATGATCCAAGAAAAAATTCATACGGCCATTTCAGGATTTATCATGGTTGCACTTGCACTCGTTTGCTTTACTGTGCTGATTTTCCTGATAAGAATGGGTCTGCCATTACAGGCCATCCCTTTTATTTTAGCCCTTCCCTTTATTCTCCGCGGGCTTTTAATTGTAAATCCAAATGAAGCAAAAGTGCTTACCCTTTTTGGAAAGTATAGCGGAACTGTAAAGCAAAACGGTTTACTCTGGGTAAATCCGTTTTTAAGCCGAAGCACTATTTCATTGCGTGCGAGGAATTTAAATGGTCAGATTCTGAAAGTGAACGACAAAACAGGGAACCCCATTGAGATTGCTGCAGTAATTGTTTGGAACGTAGTAGATACGGCACGGGCCGCGTTTGAAGTAAATGATTATAACCAGTTTGTTAATGTTCAAAGTGAAGCCGCTGTTCGTCACCTGGCCGGAACATGCCCCTATGATAACTTAGAAGATGACCAGGCGAATGTTACGCTGCGTGGTGGAAGCGATCAGGTGACGCAGATGCTCGAAGGCGAACTAAATGACCGGCTGGCACAGGCAGGTATCCATGTAAGTGAAGCGCGTATAAGCCATCTTGCATATGCTCCCGAAATTGCCCATGCGATGCTTCAGCGACAACAGGCAACAGCCGTAGTTGCAGCACGACAAAAGATAGTGGAGGGTGCTGTAGGAATGGTGGAAATGGCATTAGCAAGGTTATCTGAAAAGGCAATTGTACAACTTGACGAAGAACGCAAAGCTGCAATGGTTAGCAATCTTCTGGTGGTATTGTGCGGAGATAAAAATGTAAGTCCTGTAATGAATACTGGTACACTGTACAACTAAGTCCAATGTGTGATGATCCCGGACGCGAGGAGCAATAAGAAAAAACTATTCCATTGAAACCAAATAATAAAAGGATCAGGAAACTTTCCGGTACGATAGCACTGATAATTTATGGCTGATAAAAAAGCATTTGTCCTGCGCATCAATCCGGGTACCTTAAAAGAACTGGAAAAATGGGCAAATGATGAATTCAGAAGTTTAAATGGCCATATCGAATATTTGTTACAGAAAGCATTGACAGAAAGTGGCAGGGCAAAAATTAAAATTTCAAAGAAGTCCTGATTTGGTGGAATGGTTTTTTCTGAATCGTAAGCCAATATACTCAGTAATATAAAAATGATTTCGTTGGCAACAGCAATTCCCGCCGATATCCTTATTCCGCAGAAGTTTTATAAGAATTAAAATTCCCTTGGTTTTCCCCCGTAAGTAACGGTTTAGAAATTTTTTAATATCAATTAAAAGCAACAACAGTTATCCTCAACTGTGGAAAGCAGGAATGGAGCATTTGGTATCCTTAGGTGTGACTTATCATGGTCGCCACACCTGTTCTTTTTCAAATAGTGCTATTATTGACTCTTTCCTATTCAAGAACAGCCAAACCATTAATTCCAAGCAGGTCTTTAGTATAGATACTTTTCTTATAACGTCATTAGCAAACCTTAGAGATATACACCATAGCTGTGGGTAAAAGTGGGCCTGCATGCTATAAATTATAATATTGAAATCCTATCTTCGAAGCATTAGAACATTTCATATTCATATGCCGATCAAAAATTTAAAAAGTTAAAAGCATACTAATTTGAAATTTGTACTTGTTACCAACACCCTTTAATTAATCAATCACAAATCTTAAAAACGCCATGAAACAAAATCTACTCTTCATTTTCTCTGCAATTTTATTCTGCTATTGTCAACAATCGTTCGGTAAGACTTTAAATAATTTTTTACCAGCAGATCCTATTTCCGGTACAGTAGTAAGCAAGAATGGTGAGCCAGTTATCGGCGCTACTGTCTACCTTAAAGGAACCACTATCGGTACCTATACTGATGTTGACGGGAGGTTCAGCTTACCCATAACTGAGACAAATAATTACACTATTGTTATAACCTACATAGGCTACAAGCCATATGAAAAGGAAATAACCACTAATGAAAGTGCCTTGGAACCCATCGTGCTGCAGGAAGATGCGCTGAACTTATCGGAAGTGATTGTTACAGGGTATACCACTCCAAAGAAAAAACTGGAGTCGAGTGTGGCAATTACTACTATGAACAGCAAAAGAATAGAAGAACTGGCCCCGCAAAGCGCAGCCGATTTGTTACAATCTGTTCCCGGCTTTGTAGTGGAAACATCAGGGGGTGAAGTAGGTAATAATCTTTTTGCAAGAGGTATTCCTTCTGCAGGAGCTTACGAGTATGTGCAAATACAGGAAGATGGACTTCCCGTATTCGAGGATGGCGCTCTTCAATTTGCGAATGCAGACAATTGGCTGCGGATCGATGAAACGGTGAACCGGGTGGAGGCTTTAAGGGGTGGTTCGGGTTCTATCTATGCAACCAATGCACCGGGTGGTATCATTAACTTCATTAGTAAAACAGGATCTAATAATTCTGGGGGCACGGCGAAGCTTACCGGAGGTACTTCGGGATTGTTCAGAACAGATTTGAATGTGGGAGGCGCTATAGTGCCTGATAAGCTTTTTTACAACGTGGGCGGCTTTTACCGGGTCGATAATGGAATACGCAACCCTGGCTTTAAGGCAAATAACGGCGGACAACTTAAAGCGAACATTAAATATGTGTTTGACCAAGGATCTGCAACTTTGTATTACAAAAAATTGGATGACAGAAATTTATTCCTTCTCCCCATACCTTTAACTGACAAAGATGATCCTAAAGGTATTGATGGCTTTGATCCCAATTATGGCACACTCACTTCCAGAAACTTTAGCCAGCTACAGGTCCCTCAATATGGTGGAGGTTATTTTTCCAGGAATTTAGAAAATGGTATTCATCCAAACGTAGATGCTTTTGGCGGACAAGTGAGAAGAGACCTTGGAAGTGGATTCGCTGTTAACGATTATTTCCGTTACACAAATATTAACCTTAATTACACGGCCATTTTTCCGGGTGCTGAGCCACAAACTGCCGCAGACTTTGCAACTAATTATACCACCACCGGCGGTGCTTCTTTTCCTGTCGCCACTCCCGGCTATTTTTATGCTAATTCAGGATTAGCTGCTAACCCTGCCCTGGTAGCCAAAGTAGGTTACTGGGCGATAGATAAGCAAATGAACAATTTTGCAAATAATCTCAGATTTGATTATAGCAATCAAATGTTTGATATTTCGCTTGGATATTATTACTCTAACTGGACCTCAGACCAGTATTGGAACTGGAGCAATCTGCTGATAGAGGTTACCGATAATCCTCAGTTACTCAATCTCGTCGATTTATCATTAACTCCTGGTGATACTAATTACTCGAGAACATACAATGGAGTTTCTGATATATCATGGCTTACCAGAAAAGCAGAAACAAAAGGCGATGTGAACGCCTTATTTGCAAGTGCCGAAATCAGGGCTACTTCTGATCTTACTTTTGATATTGGTCTCCGGTATGATATCGACCGGTACAAAGGCTACAAAGCTAATTCTCAGTTTTTCTCACAAAACTTAGACAGCAGTAGCTTTAACTACGACTTTACTACCACCACTGCCGATAACTCTATTACCACTACAGAAATGCCTTTTTTATATTGGGCTTATGATGTTAACCGCTTATCATTTTCAGGTGCTGCTAATTATAAGTTTACAGAAAACATGGCTGCTTACATCAGATACAGCAATGGTTTCAGATCACCTATAGAAGAAGCCTATTTCGACAATGCCGAGAACTTAGACAAATTAAAGCCTACTGTTATTAACCAGGTGGAATTGGGTTTCAAATACCAGGCTAACAACTTTGCGGTATTTGCCAACGCCTTTTATATGATATTGGATAACATTGCTTTTACCGATATTCTCGCCAACGGGCAGTCTGAAAATAAATTTGCTAAAGCGCAAAACATAGGGTTAGAAGCAGAAGCTGAATTTAATTTCGGTGACTTTTCTCTTAGTCTTTCAGGAACATTACAGGATCCTACATTTAAAGATTTTGCAGGAAGTGGATTTGATTTCAATACGAATAAGGTGAGAAGAATTCCATCGGTATATGGCTTGTTAAGGCCGTCGTACAACATTACTAAAGACTTAATGGTGTATGTGGAAGGAAATTATTTTGGAAAGAAATATTCTGACAATGCTAATCAATTTGCTTTGCCGGCCTTTTTTGTTTTGGATGCTGGGGTGGCCCTTACTGTTAAACAGGTGCGTTTTGCAATAGATGGAACTAATTTAACAAACACCATAGGTCTAACTGAGGGCAATCCGCGAATCACTACAGCCCCCGGTTCTATTTATTATGCGAGGCCAATTCTGGGAACCTTCGCCAAAGCATCCATTACTGTTAATTTTTAGATTTAAGAGTAATAAGCAAAATCGTGTCAAGGGCTGTCTGAATAATTCAATCAGACAGCCCTTAAATGTTTTGTTATCGGAAGTTATTCCCTAACATTAGGTTATTCATGAACTTCACTATTAAGTCTGCGTCATTAGAAATGGAAAAACATATTTTTATAATTCTTTTGCTCTCGCTTGCTAATGCCTGCTTTGGTCAGCATTCTTCTCCACGCGAACTTTATGATAGCCTGTTTATCCGGGTGCAAATGGAATCTGTCTTTCCTGATCAGAAAACTTTTGTGGATTGTATTCCAAAAGAAGGTCCTGAAATAATTTTAAATAAATATCATGCGGAAAAGGATCAGCAAGATTTCAATTTGAAAAATTTTGTCCTAAACCATTTCACGCTTCCGCAAGATGCCGGTGGCTCTTATATTAGTAACATAGGGCAGAATGTAAAACAGCATATTGGAGAGTTATGGAAGGTACTCAGCCGCACTCCGGATACTATATCCAATCGTTATTCGAGCCTGATTCCGCTTCCCTATTCATACGTAGTTCCCGGAGGGCGTTTCCGGGAGATTTATTATTGGGATTCGTATTTCACCCTGCTTGGATTAAGAGAAGATAAGGACACTGCAATGATTGAAAACATGGTGCGTAATTTCTCCTACCTCATTGAACAATTTGGATTTATCCCTAACGGGAATCGAACTTACTACCTCACCCGTTCACAACCGCCTTTCTTCTCTTTAATGGTAGAGGTGCTTGCAGAATTAAAAGGTGACACCATTTATCGTCATTATCTGACTGACCTCGAAAAAGAATATAATTTCTGGATGCGGGGATCTGAAGCATTAAAGACGGACGCTTCGGAAAAAAATTCTGTGAATATTAATGGAATTATTCTAAATCGCTATTGGGATGATAGTGACGAACCGAGAGAAGAATCTTTCAAGCAGGACGTGGATGCCGCGAAGCAATCAGCGGAACGGCCGCAGGATTTCTATCGTAACATTCGTGCGGCAGCCGAATCGGGATGGGATTTCAGCAGCCGGTGGTTTGAAGATGGCAAAAACCTGTCTACTATTCACACCACCGAAATTATTCCTGTAGATCTCAACTGCCTTTTATATCATCTGGAGGAAATGATTGCAAAAGGATATCAAATAAAAGGTGACGGCCAATCAGAAAAAGATTACGAAACAAAAGCGAGGGAGAGAAAGAGTGCTATTCTTCAATATTGCTGGAACAATCATCTGCATTGTTTCTGTGATTACGGTTTTGTGGAAAAAAAACCCTGTAACACCATTACAGCTGCTGCCATCTTTCCACTCTTTTTTAAGCTAGCAACTCCTGCCCAGGCCGAGCAATCACAAAAAATCCTGAAGAAAAAATTATTAAGAAAAGGAGGTATAGTTACCACCGCTAATGAAACAGGGCAACAGTGGGATGCGCCAAACGGATGGGCACCGCTCGAATACATTACAATAAAGGGACTACAGAATTATAGTTTTAAAAGGCTTGCTGAAAAGATTGCCGGCCGATGGATTCAATTAAATGTATCGGTTTATAAAAACACTGGTAAGCTTACTGAAAAATACAATGTTGAAGACCTCCACTTATCAGGCGGAGGAGGGGAGTATCCTTTGCAGGATGGCTTTGGCTGGACCAATGGAGTTTTATTAAAGTTGATGAGGGAATATGGGACGAAAGATTAATCTAAACCCGAACATTACCCCGCCAAACGCTTACACAATTGGATTGTGGAATGAAGGCAATTCATGTACAAATATGGCCGAAGGAGTGAATAAGCTTATAGGAAGTACTTATTATAGCACGATCCCTCCCCTTGATCCGAATGGTACGTACACTTACACCGTTCAATTAGAAAATGCGTGTGGAATATCATCCTGTTTACCCGAACATTTACTACTGGACCTCCTCCTGAGAACTGTACAGCGCAACCAATTAATATCGAACGTACCAGCGACTCAACTTTTCTGAATTACAAGAATTTATTTAATCTTTATTTCACTGATGGGCAAAATTTTAAGATAGACATTTTGTTCTCAAATTCTACAAATGGCATGGCTTTGTTATTGAAGGTCTTTAACACTTTGGGTCAGCAAGTAAAAACTATTGGATTATTGCCGGGCGATAAATCTGGATTTTCTATGAAAGACATGGCTAGTGGAATGTATGTTGCAGGCTTATTTAACTCTAATGGAATTCTGTTAGCGCATCAAAAATTTATTAAGTAATATAAATGTGAAATATTGTTTCTTTTATATTGTAACTCTATGTTCAATAACTGCATCTGCTCAGAATACAGCGAAGCAAAAAATTACTCAAACAATAAATGCTGAAGGTTTTGGAGCAGCGGGAGGTGCATATATCTCATTTAATTATGTACCTGGCCTTTAAACTCCCGATAAAAAACATATATGTAAGCTGTGAAGCTGGAATTGCGCCTGGAATCTGGGGATATAGTGTAAGCTCCCCATAAAATAGGGCCAGTTAAAAATAGAAAATACAGTTTTAAATTTAACTGGTCATGAAAAGAGAAAAATTCACCGAAGAACAAATTATCAGGATACTCAAGGAGTATGGCAC